>CALERM010000047.1 GCA_937907715.1 uncultured Clostridia bacterium | reverse complement strand
GGCAGTACGTGCTGCTGGAGCTTCGGTTCAGCGCCATCCGTGCGGCAAAAAGCTTTGGCTATTCGCAGGAGGAATTTCTGCGCCCACTGGAGCCGTCGCAGACCTTTCAGGCAGACGTCGACCGCGAGACGCTGCAAAAAACCTGCGCCGCGCTTTTGCGCCGCGCCGTCGATCTGCGCGAAGAGGAATCCGGAAATCAGTATAAATCCATGCTCAAACGGGCGCTTCGCTACATCGACCAGAATTTTACCGACGAAAATCTGTCGCTCAACGCCGTGGCGAAGGCGGCAAACATCAGCCCCAACTATTTTTCGGGCGTATTCAGTCAGGAAATGGGGCAGACGTTCGTGGAATATCTGACGGAAAAGCGGATGGAGCGCGCAAAGGAGCTTCTGCGCTATTCCGGCAAGCGGTCGAGCGAGGTCGCCTATGAGGTCGGCTATCGCGACCCGCGCTATTTCAGCTTCCTGTTCAAAAAGACCCAGGGCTGCACGCCGAGCAGCTATCGCGCGGGAAAGGAAGACGGGCATGAAGCGAAATGAGGCGCATGCATCGCTGGACGGAACGCTGCGGCGGCTTCTTTGGAGCATGCTGCTTCTCGTCTGCGTGATTCTTGCAGCGACACTGTCGATTCTGCTTCTGCATAACCGGCAGTATTCTCTCGTCACCGCCAACATCGTCAGAGCCTCCCAGTTCAACCAGAACTTCAAGGAGGACGTCGACCTTAAAATGTACTATTACGTCATCGACAGCAGCTACGGCGAGACGCTGCCGCTGCAGGAGGTCGATGAGGCAACGGCGCTTGCGCAGGAGCTTCTTGCCGGCACGCAGGACAGGCAGAGCCGGAAGGCGATTACAAGCGCCATCAGTCTGTGCGAGAATCTGCGTGAGCGCATCGTGCAGATCACCGAGATGGACGGCTATGAGGCGAGAATGGAGCAGCTGGAATCCAACATCTACATTCTGACCGAACTGATTCAGCAGTATTTCTATACCTATCTCTACCATGAGGCGGGGTATCTCGATTCTCTGCAGGCGGCGCTGACCGCGCGGCTCTGGCTGGAGCTGGGTCTGGTGGCGGTGGGCGCGCTGGTGCTTGTGGTCGTTCTCATGCGCCGCTCGGCGGCAATCAGCCGCAGCATCACCCAGCCGATCTACGCGCTTCGAGAGCGTGCGCAGTCCATCGGCGAGGGCGATCTTGCCGTGCGGGAGCCTGTCGTCGCTTCGGACGAAACGCTGCAAGCGCTCAGCAACAGCCTTGAGCAGATGGCGCAGCATTTGCAGCAGCAGATGGAGCTCAACCGGCTCGAGCAGGACAAGCTGCGTGCCATGGAGCTGGCGCTGCTGCAAAGCCAGATCAACCCGCATTTTCTTTACAATACGCTCGACACGATCATCTGGCTTGTGGAAACCGGAAAGAACGAGCGGGCGGTCGAAATGGTCACGAGTTTATCGAATTTTTTCCGGAGCTCCCTGAGCCAGGGACGCGATATCATTACGCTGGGCGAGGAGGAAATCCATGTGCGCAGCTATCTGGAAATTCAGCAGGTGCGCTACCGTGATATTTTGTGCTATGAAATCCATGTCCAGCCGGAGCTGCGCGGGTGCATGCTGCCGAAGCTGACGCTTCAGCCATTGGTAGAAAACGCGCTTTACCACGGCATTAAGCTGCGCCGCGGTCTGGGGCATATTCTCGTCGATGCCGCGAGGGAAGATGAGCATGTCCGCATCACCGTGCGCGACGACGGCGCGGGCATGACGCCGGAGCGTTTGCAGCAGCTGCGGCTGAGTCTGGACGCGGAAGAGCAGATCGGCTTCGGCGTGCGGACGGTCTACCGGCGGCTGCGGCTTTTATACGGCGGGCAATGCTCGATGGAGCTGGAAAGCGAAGTAAATTCCGGGACAGCAGTTACTCTGCGCTTTCCCATCCGAAAGGAGGCGGAGGCATGAAAGAACGCCTGATTGCTCTGATTTGCGGTCTTGCGCTCTTTCTGAGCGGCTGCATGCCCTATGTCCGGCAGACGCCGGAGGAGGAGACGACGCTCATTACCGTCGGCTTTTCGCAGGTCGGCGCGGAGTCGGACTGGCGGGTTGCCAACACCGAGTCCATGCGCGAGGCGCTCAGCGAGGAAAACGGCTTTGAACTGCTGTTTGACAATGCCCGGCAGAAGCAGGAAAACCAGTTCAAGGCGATCCGCACATTCATCCAGCAGGACGTCGACTACATCGTGCTCGCGCCCGTCACGGAGTCCGGTTGGGAGAGCGTGCTGGAGGAGGCGCGCGCGGCAGATATCCCGGTTATTATCGTCGACCGGCAGGTAGAGGTCAGCGACGCCTCGCTTTACACAAGCTGGGTCGGCTCGGACTTTCGGAAAACCGCCGATGAGGCCGTTTCGTGGCTGGCGGAAGCGCTGGACGCGCACGGGGAAACGGACGAGGACGTACAGATTCTCCACTTACAGGGCACGCCCGGCTCTACGGCGCAGCTTCAGCGCAGCGCGGCGCTGGAAGCGGGCGTGGAAAAGCATGGAAACTGGACGATCAGCGCGCAGTTCAACGGCGATTTTACGCAGGCAAAAGCCTATGAGGAAACGCTTTCCTATCTGCAAAAGAGTCCCGCGCCGGATGTGGTGTACTGTGAAAACGACAATATGTGCTTCGGCGTGATGCAGGCGATGGACGAGCTGGGCATCTCCTACGGGACTGGCGGCGTGACGCTCATCTCGTTTGACGCAGTGCGCCGGGCGCTTTCGTACTGCAAGGAAGGGAAGATCGGTCTGTGCGCCGAATGCAATCCCCTGCACGGCCCTCGCGTGCGCGCGATCATCGAGCAGCTCGAGCGCGGCGAAACGCCCGAGAAGCTCTCCTATGTCCCGGAAGCCCTCTTTACCGCAGAGCAGATCACCGAGGAGCTGCTTGCCGAACGCATTTATTAAACGCATAAAAAACGTGTGCACCCAAAATCGGATGCACACGTCTTATTTTACCCGCTCTGCCGCTCATACAATGTCCACGGCAGCCGGACGCTTCGGCATGGCTGGCGGCGGATCTGATCGAGGAGGTTCTCCGCTGCCGCGTATCCCATTGCGTGCGGCTCGTGTCCGGCGGAGGTGATGCCGACAGGGCCGAAGGTGCTGTAGTAGCTGTTATCGAAGCTCACGACGGCGACATCCTCCGGCACGCGCTTTCCCGCGCGCAGAAGCGTCCGGATGAGATGAAAGGCGATCTCGTCATTGTAGCAGACCACGGCCGTGCAGCCAAGCAGCTGCTGGCAAAGAAAGCCCTGCAGCACGGACTCGTCCTGCAATTCCACGAGCTGATAGCGCTGGAAGCTGGAAAACCAGAGAAAATTTTCATCGAGCGGGAAAAGCCCCGCGTCGCGCATCGCGCAGACCACGCCATGATAGCGGTCCGGTCCCTGCACATCGTCGGATTTGAAAATTCCGGCGATTTTTTTATGTCCGTTTCGGATCAGGTGCCCGGCCAGCAGGTATCCGCCGCCGTAGTTATCATCACCGACGCAGAACGCCTCCGGCAACTCGCGGCAGCTTCCATGCAGGAATGTCAGCGGCGTGCCGCGGCGCCTGAGCGCCTGATAGAGCTCGGCGTTCGGGCTCGGCAGCGCCGTTTTGCAGCCCTCGATCAGGATCCCCGCCGGAGGCTCGAGCAGTAGCTGCTGCAAAATCTCGCGCTCGCGGCGGATGGAGTTTTCCGTGGCGTGGATGACGACGGAAAAGCCCTGCGCGGAAAGGCAGGCCTGAATGTCCTTGAGAAGAGACGGGAAAATGTAGTCGCTGAGCGAGGTCGCGATTACGGCGATGCGCCGCTCAAAATTGGCTGCTGCCGGGCAGAGGAAGCTGCCGCTGCCCCGCCGCTTTTGAAGCAGTCCCTCGCGTTCCAGCACAGCCAGCGCCTGCCGAATCGTCTGGCGGCTGACGGAAAACTGCGCGGCAAGCGCCTGCTCGCTCGGAAGCTTTTGCTGTCCGTCCGCGTACCACTGCGGCAGCGTCTGCCGGAGCGCCGTGACCAGCTGCTCATATTTGGGCGTCATGCGCGTCAAGCCCCCTTTCTGCTATATATTGTAGCACAGGGTTTTCCAAACTTCATCGCTGGAGTTGTTCGTTTTCTTTGGGAAATAGGAAGGGCAGGCGAAGATTTTTCTGATGTTTCACAGACAACGCTAAAATTTGCACTGCCTTTTTTCGAAAATTTTCCGACACACGCAGTAAGATTTCAAACACTTCTCGTCTGCTGACCGTCGTTTTTTTCGGGTGCCTCTCTGCCGGTATTCCGAAACCCGGTTCTGCGAAACCTGAAAATAACGAACAAAACCGGCAGCATAATCGGAAGAAAACAAACCTTACCGCGCAAGAAATAACTGTCCGCCGGAAAAGCTGTCCGTCTCCGGAAAGAAAGCCCTATAAGCTGTCTGCACACTGTGCCGAATCTTTGCCGGAAGCTGTTCGCCAGATTGTTTTCTTCGTCCTCGCGCGCTTTAATAGAGCCATGACAGGCAAACGCCTGAACCACAAGGAACCTCTGAATCAATCCCCGACCGTGGACGACGGATCTTTTCCGACAATTCTTCGGTTTGAAAAACGGGAAATACACAAAGTATTCCGCCGTTTTCCAAACCTCGCCTTGGCGAAAAATCTCTCGCCGTCCGCAGCCGCCGATTGAATCAGAGCTTCCTTAAAACAATCTGAAAGTGAGGAAACAAATCATGAAAAAGATTCTTGCTCTGCTTCTGGCGATTGCCATGATCGCCACGTTCTGCGCCTGCGCGCAGCAGTCCGCTGAGACGGCTCCCGCCGACGCTTCTGCCGAAGCATCCGCTGAAACCTCCGCCGAGACCTCCACGGAAACCGCCGCCGAGGCTCCCGCCGCTTCCGAGGGCGCGCTCATCAAGGTTGGCATCATCAACAACGACCCCAACGAATCCGGCTACCGCACCGCCAACGATAAGGACCTGAAGGCGATGTTCACCGAAGAAAACGGCTACGACGCATCGTTTGCCTACAGCCTCAAGAACGACGAGCAGATCGCTGCCGCTCAGAAGTTCATCCAGGACGAGGTGGACTATCTGCTCATTTCCGCCGCCGGTACCTCCGGCTGGGATTCCGTCCTGCAGGACGCGCAGGCTGCCG
>CALERM010000046.1 GCA_937907715.1 uncultured Clostridia bacterium | reverse complement strand
CTTTGCGCTGGAAAAATGCAAAGATGGATACAAGATCCAATAAGATATGGAGATATGGAGGCATTTGTATGAAACGCACCATTCGGGTTTTCAGTTTGATTCTGGCAGCCGTGATGCTGCTGAGCGCGCAGGCGCTTGCCGCAGGTAAGGCACAGGCGTTTACGGACGTATCGAAGCAGGACTATTATTATGATGCTGTCAACTGGGCAACAAAAAAAGAGATCACATCCGGTGTCAGCAGGGACGCATTCGCGCCGGAGCGCAGCTGCACCCGCGCGGACTTCGTGACCTTCCTCTGGCGGGCCACCGGAAAGCCGGTCGTGAATTTCGCAATGGACTTTTCCGATGTCAAGGAAGATGTCTACTACGCAGAAGCTGTCCGCTGGGCGGCAAGTCTCGGTATTGTGACCGGTCTCAGCAAGACCACCTTCGGTCCTGCGAACACGGTGACCCGCGAGCAGGCGGTCACGATGCTCTGGCGCTTTGCAAAGCAGCAGGGCTTCGACACCACACAGGGCGGCATGGCGATCCGCGAGTATGAAGACTATGACAGCCTTTCTGAATACGCCCGCGAGGCGATGGCGTGGGCGGTCAACGCGGAGATCTTAAAGGGTTCCAATAACCGTCTGCTGCCGGATGCCGCCTGTACCCGCGCACAGCTCGTGACGCTGCTGTACCGGCTGGTGTCCCAGGCAGCTGACAAGGTGGATTACAGCGGCGATGTGACCGGTTGGATGTATGCCCCCGACAGCAGGGATACGGTGACCGATCTGCTCGTGAGCATCGATACGGTCGCACACGGCAGCGCAGGCGGCAGCCTGCAGCAGGCAAACGCCGCGGTTTGCCTGATGAAGCTCGCGATGGACGAGAGTGGAAAGACCGGAGACGCAGTAAAAACCTATCTGACCGGAATGAATGCAACACAGAAGGATTTCTTCTCCTTCCAGTGGCAGCAGGCGCTCTCGCAGGCAAATGCTCTGCTCGATGGCAGCGAGGATCCCGCGATTCTGGACGATGCCGGCGTCGCCGGCTTTGACCTGAAGGCGGTCAGCAGTGACAAGGTCGCCGCTGTGGACAAAACCGTAACAAAGCTGCTGCGTGACGCCGGCGTCACGGACGAGTGGAAAAATCACACAGACCTGGAGCCATTCAACGCCGCCTGAGCGGTCTGGTCCGGAAAGCCGTCTCTTCATTTATCATAATCTGAAAAGCATGGAGGTTTCCACCATTTGGAACCCTCCATGTTTTTTATACGGCAATCTTCGGCTGCGTTTCAGCCGCCGGTCACACCTCCAGTCGGAAGAATACCCCCTGGTTCGTCATATTTGATGAATTGTTTTACTCTCTTATATGTGATCCGTCGCAAAACATAGCATATAAATTTTTGTGCATCTCGGCTTAATAGCATTTGTTTCCATTGACTGCTTAAATTACCGCAAAATGCAATCACGGCAATCCCAATTATGATCGATAAAAATGATTTCTTCCCTTAGGGTGTATCTGAAAACTCCCAATGTGACCGGCAGCAAAGAATTTTTGCGCTGAGCAAGACATTTTTTCGCAGGAATACTGACGTATTTCAAGGAAAAATGACGCAGCGCAGCGTGAAAAGGCTCGCTGTCCGGGTGCGTTGGGAGTTTTCAGATACACCCTAGACGCGCTTTAGAGCCAAAATGACCGTTTTTCACGCCGATGTCAGTATTTAATTTCCAATATTGTCAAGAATGTATATGGGAGGTGAACCGAGCATGACGTTAAGTGCCCTGAAAGAACTGCAAAAGGCAACCATCGCCAGCCATCGTGATATGGACCTGGTTGACATCAGCGAACTGGAAATTGACCGCACAAAGCCTATAGAACGTCGCGTGATGGACTTTATTGAGACCGTCGGCAATCCCTATTTATTTCGGGTCGACGATATGGCGGTGAAAATCAGCTTCAACCCCAGCGGAAAACCTCTGACTGACGCCGTCGCAAAAATTCTGTCGGTTTCGTAACGGAAGAAGTTTCCACGGCTGATTTTTAGAGAATCGATTGTAAATGGGTGGAGGCTGTGCTATACTTTTGTTGTGTCAGTAGGTGCATATGCCTTCATTTTTGAAAATGGAGGTTCGCTATGCATGCAACGTATTCAGAGTATGCCGGGCAACCCTCACAGGTCATACGGACCTGGAAGGTTGCTCTTTATATTCGTCTCTCCCGTGAGGATGATGACGATAAGGCGGAGAGCTATTCGGTCACCTCACAAAGAGAAATTCTGAAAGAGTACCTGAAGCAGCACCCAGACATGGAACTGTACGACATCTATATCGATGATGGATGGAGCGGTACGAATTTTGACCGTCCCGATTTTCAGCGAATGATCGCTGATGTCAAAGCAAGGCGTGTAACCTGCGTGGTGGTAAAGGATCTGTCACGTTTCTGCCGGAATGCTGTAGACGGCGGCTATTATCTTGATAATGTCTTCGTGAGTCTACAGGTTCGCTTTATAGCAATCAATAACTGCCTTGATACGTTTTCAGATAATATGAACGCCGCCACGCGTTGTATCTCGGTCGGCGTTCAGAATGTCATCAATGAAAGCGTTGCCGCAACAACATCGGTAAACGTTCGCGGCACACTGAATGTGAACCGCAAAAAAGGACAGTTTATCGGCTCGTTTCCCGCCTATGGATATGCGAAAAGCCCTGATGATCACCACCAGCTTATCATTGATGAAGAACCTGCAGCGGTCGTGCGGCAGATTTATGCGTGGTTCATTGCAGGAAAGAGTATCATTGGCATTGCCAAGGAGTTGAATGAACGCGGTATTCCAAACCCATCCATGTATAAAAGGCTGAAAGGAATGAAGTACCGCCACCCGGCAGGTGCCAGTAACGATGGTCTGTGGCCGGACAGCTCTGTGCGCCGTATTTTGACAAATGAAATGTATATCGGCAATATGGTACAGGGAAAAAACACAACCATTTCCTATAAAATCAAGAAATGCCGTGCCATTCCGAAAGAAGAATGGATCATTGTTGCGGGAACCCATGAGCCGATCATCGAAAAAGACACCTTCTATCAGGCGCAGGCATTGTTCAACAAGAATATCCGTAAGCCGCCCGCGAAAAGCGAAGTTGATCTCTTTTCCGGTCTTGTCCGCTGTGCAGATTGCCACCGTATCATGAACAAGAAAACCAATCAGCATTCCTATGGCACATATCATTACTATCGCTGCTCCACGGCAAGGAAAATGAAGAAAAGTGCCTGCGGAAATCACACCATCCGAATTGATAAAATGCAGCATACTGTGATGGTGACCATTCAGAAAATGGTGGAGCTTGCCGTCCAAATGTCTGAAGCCTTGAGCAAGATCAACCGTGATCCGCAGCGCGTGAAGGAATCCGGCCATCTGCAGCAGTCCCTTGAAACGCTGACGTCTCAGCGTGAAAAGGAATACCGTATGCAGCTTGATTTGTATCCGGACTGGAAAAGCGGCGTAATCACGCAGCAGGAATACCTCGCACTAAAAGCAAGCATTGCAGAAAAAATTGCCGTGCTGGACACCAAAATTGAAAATGTCAGGAAGACGCTCGATGCCTATGCGCATGGTATTGACGATGAAAATGCCTTTATCACAGCGTTCAAGAAGTATGAAAACTTCACAGAACTTACACGCGGGATGCTGGTTGAACTGGTTGATGAAATACTGGTACACGACAACGCATCCATTGATGTCAATTTTAAGTTTGCTGATGCCTATCAGCAGGTCGTTGCGTATATCGAGTCGAACAAGAAATCCGTCCAGAAGCCTGCCTGAATGATTTCCCCTATGTTGAAAGGAACTTTCGACATAGGGGTTTGTTCGCTTCATAATCAGCCAACCCGATATTTGCTTCAAACATCAGCACTGCAGTTTCTCAGCTTTTAAAAAACATGGTGCAGCCTTGACATTTTCCCCTGCCGCCGTCGATACCATTCGGCAGCACTTTGCGGATTTCCATCGCCGCCCGCAGGACTACGATCTGATCGTCACCGGAGATCTGGGGCTTCTCGGCAAGCAGATTGTCCTTGAGCAGCTGCGGCAGGACGGCTTTGATCTTGCCGACCGCTACAACGACTGTGGCGTCATGATCTTTGACACCGAACGGCAGGATGTTCATGCCGGCGGCTCCGGCTGCGGGTGCAGCGCAAGCGTCCTGTGCGGGCATCTGCTGCGTCGGATGCGCGAAGGCAGAGTCCATCGCCTTTTGTTCTGCGCGACGGGCGCGCTGCTCTCTCCGGTTTCTTCCTGGCAGGGCGAGTCCATCCCCGGCGTGTGTCACGCCGTTTCCATCGTCACGGAAAGAAGGTGAGACTGTGGAATATCTCAAGGCATTTCTTGTCGGCGGCGCAATCTGCATGGTCGGTCAGATTCTGATTGACAAAACGAAGCTTACGCCTGCACGGATTCTCGTCTGCTTTGTTGTGCTGGGCGTCATTCTGGGCGGCGCGGGCGTGTATGAAAAGCTTGTCGATTTTGCGGGCGCGGGTGCGACGGTACCCTTAACCGGCTTCGGCTACAATCTTTCCAAGGGCGTGCGAGAGGCGGTTTTGGAGGACGGGCTGCTCGGCGCGCTCACAGGTGGGCTAAAGGCCGCCGCGGGCGGCATCACGGCTGCAATGGTCTTCGGCTTTCTCGCTGCGCTGCTGTTTGACCCGAAGGATAAGGCATAAAGCCGGCAGGAAACCGGCACATCGTTGGATAAAAGTTCAGCCCGCAAGCCGGAAAGCGTCGGTTTGCGGGCTGGTTTTTCAGTCAAGATGATATGCGCAGTCGCACGAGAAGAAGTAGAGAATCTTCTCCTTGACCGGCGCGCCGTAGATTCTTGTCAGCGCTTTGGCATAGGCACTCAGCTGGGCCGCGTAGCGTGCGGCACACGCCTGCGGTCCGTCGGGCGTCCGGTCGGTCTTGAAATCGACCAGCACGATGCCGTCCGCCTCTTCCCAGAAGCAGTCGACCACGCCCTGCAGCATCACCTGCTCGCCTGCCGCAGCGGACGCATACTCCCCCGCATCCGTCAGGAGCGAAAATTTGAACTCCCGGTGCAGCCGCTTTGCCTGCAGAATCCGCGCGCCGAAGGACGAGGCGAAAAGCCGCTCAATGCGCGCTTTTTCTACGCTCTGCGCCTGCTCCGGCGTCAGGAATTTCTCCCGCGTCAGGCGTTCCAGCTCCTGCTCAATGCCGTCCATTGTCCGGCAGGCGTTATAGTCGGCAAACTGCATGAAAAGATGCGTGGCGCTGCCGCGCGCCCTGCCGGAGAGCGCCTTTTTCGCGCCGAAGACCGGCAGGCGGAAGCGCTCCGGATTTTTCGTCTCCTGCGGGGTCTGCTCTGCCGCCTCCAGATCGAGAAGCCGCCCTTTTAGCGCGGTCGCCGTGAGCTTCGAGGGCATCTTCGACGCGGCAAGGTGCGCATAGGGCGAAAAATCATAATCCGGCGCAGCAGGCTTTTCTGCTTCCGGCTTCTCCGGCGCAGATTCCGGAAGTGCGGTCTGCATCAGCTCCGACGAATGGTGCAGACGGATGACCCATGGAATCTCCTGCACCGCGCTCACCTCGTTGGGACCGGTCTCGGCAAACAGCTCCCCTGCCTCCGTCCGGCAGAGCGCCGCCATCAGCACCCAGTCTCCCAGGCAAAGCGCGCTGCCCGCCGTCCGGGGCGGAAGCGGAAGCGTGAGCGCTTCGTTCCATTTTTTGAGCGTCGAGGAAAGCCTTCCCGAGCAGTAGCTCATAACCAGCATCTCCTTCGCGCGCGTCATCGCCACATACAGAACGCGAAGCTCCTCGGCGATTGTCTGGCGCGTCTTCTTTTCGGCAATCGCCATGCGCGCAAGCGACGGGAAATACGCGCGCTTTTCCATATTCACAACGTTTGCGCCGATATACAGCGAGCTGTCGAGCAGCACGCTCATGGAAGCGTCGCTCCGGTTGAACTGCCGTGACAGATCCGCCAGAAACACCACCGGAAATTCCAGTCCCTTTGACTGGTGGATGGTCATAATCTGCACGGCGTCGTCCTGCCCCGCCTGCGCGCGCGAAGACGGCAGCTGTCCGCTCTCTTCCAGCTCGTCCATATACCGCAAAAAGCCCATCAGACTCTGATTTCCCGTGGCGGAAAAGGCGGACGCCTGCGCGCGCAGCAGCTGCAAATTCTCCCGCCGCGCCGCGCCGTTTTCCATCGCGGAAAACACGTCTTCCATGCCGGTCGACAGCAGAACTAGATCCAGAAGCTCTCCGAGCGGCAGGAGCCTGCTTTGCCCGCGCATCTCGGAAAGCCATGATAAAAAGCTATCGAGCGCCTGTCCGCGGTCTTCCATGGAAAGCAGACAGTCGTAAAAGTCTCCGGTTCGAAGCCTCCCTCTTGCGCGCGCCAGATCCTCAGGCGGCACACCGAACGCCGGGCTGGACAGCGCCGTCACCAGCTCCACATCCCGGTGCGGGTTGTCAATCACCTTGAGCGCCGCAAGAAGCACCTGCGCCTCGGTCGTATCAAAAAGGCTCCCGCCCCGATCGCACCGGCTGGCAATTGCCTGTCTGGAAAGCGCGCTTTGATAGCTTGCGGCATTATCGCCCACCGCGCGCATGAGAATCACAATATCGCCAGGCCGCACAGCGCGCAGCGTGCCGCCATCGGCTATCTGCATGTTTTCATCGAGCATCTGCCGGATGCGCGCGGCGACAAAGTCCGCCTCTGTCTCGCGCTTCTGCGGGCTCTGCTCATCGGTCTCCGCTTTGCTCAGCTCGATGCAGTGCAGCTCCACCTTCGGCTGCGGGGTATCCGGATAGGAAAGCCCCGCGCGCAGCTTTTCCGCTTCCCCATAGGTAAGCTCAAGCTCATCCCCCTGCATGCAAAGAGAAAATACATCGTTTGCCGCAGCGAGAACCTCTTTTCTCGACCGGAAGTTATCGGAAAGCAGAATCTTCCGGGGCTCGTCGTCTTTTGCCTGCGTATAGGGTACGTAAGCTTCGTATTTTTGCAGGAAGATGCCGGGGTCTGCCAGCCGGAAGCGGTAAATCGACTGCTTCACGTCGCCGACCAGAAAACGGTTCTTCCCTTCCCTGGACACCGCCTCAAAGATGCACTCCTGCACCTCGTTGGAGTCCTGATACTCGTCGACCAGAATCTCGCGGTACTGCGCGGCAATCTCCCGCGCGCTCGAGCTGACGCTCCCGTCCTTCCGATAGAAAAGCGCAATTGTCTCATGCTCCAGATCGGAAAAGTCCAGCAGCTTTCGCCGCCGCTTTTCCTTTGTAAATGCTTCATCGAACGCACGCAGCAGCTGCAAAAGCCCCGCAATGGCAGGTGCCGTCGCTTTCAAATCTGCCGCCGCCTGCTGCGCCGGTGCGTAAAATGCGCGCTGCGCGCCGCGGATCGCCTCCAGCGCGTCCTTGCGCAGCTTCTGCGCGCGAAGCTTCGCGTCCTCGTCTTCGCAGGACCTCACAGTCGGCAGCCGCCCGAAATCGGAAATGCGGTTTTCAAAGACGCCGTCCCAGGTGTTTTCCTGCATGAGCTTCAGCACCTGCGAAAGATTTTTCTCGAAAAGCGGACCGTATTTTGCCGTCAGAACCTCATCGCGCCCGATGTGCTTTCTCGCCTTCTGAAGGCAGCCTTCCGCAAAAGCCAGTGCGCTTTTCATTTCCTCCATCCAGTATGCGCCCCAGGGCGACTGCTCGACCGGCGAGACCTCTTCATATGCCGCCAGCGCGCGGCGCATCCAGTCCTCCGGACTTCTTCGGCAGCGCACCTCGTCGTAGCACGAAAGGCACAGGCTGATCAGCCGCCGGTCGTCGCGCCCGAAGCCGAGCTGGTCTGCCAGCGCCTGAAACTCCGCCCGCTGTTCGCGCGTGCGGTAAAAATCCTCGAGCGTATTCTGGAAGACCTCCAAACGAATGGCGTTCGCTTCGGTCTGCTCTGCCACACGGAAATCCGGCGGCAGGTCTCGCAGCGTGCAGTACCTGCGGAGCATCGCCGCGCAGAAGGCATGGACCGTGGAAATCTGCGCCAGATGGATTCTCGTGAGCTGGCGCTGCAAATGCCGGTTTGACGGATTCGCAGCAAGGCGTCTGGAAAGCTCGGCGCTGATTTTGCCGCGCAGCTCGCTTGCCGCCGCCTTCGTATAGGTAATAATCAGAAACTCGTCGATATTTGCCGGGTCGTTTTCGTCCTCCACATAGGAAAGCAGCCGGTCAACCAGCACCTTTGTCTTGCCCGAGCCTGCCGCCGCGGAGACGAGCAGCGCGCCGCCCCGGTTCTCCACCACCGCCTGCTGCGACGGGGTAAGCCTTACCTCAGCCATTTGCCTTCCTCCTTTCAAGCTCCTCCCAGAACTCATCTGCGCTGACCTTTTTCATAAAGCGCACGTCCGGCTTGCAGGCGTCCTTGTGGCAGGCGTGCAGATACTCGCAGTACTGGCAGCTCGATACCATCGGTCCGCGCACAATCGGATTGGGCGATACCGCGCCGGAAAAGATCTTCTGTGTCAGCTCGCGCAGACTTCCGGAAACGAAATCCTCCAGCAGCCGGAACTGCTCGCGCGTGGCAAGATTCCCGGTCAGCTCTCCTTTTTTGTTCTGATACGGCAGATACACCGGCGTATCTCCGGGCTCCATCGCCTGAAGCACCTGCTCATCGCGCAGCAAAAGTCCCTGCCGCACCAGCTTTTTCTGCCGGAGCTTTGCCAGTGCCTCGTCCGTCTGCCCCGGCTCCAGCCGCTCAACGTCCATCCGCCCCGGCACATACAGAACGCCCGCCGGCGTCTTCCCGGCAGCAGCATGGCTTGTCTTCGCGCGCTCGATGGCAAACAGATACAGAAGCATCTGTAGCGACTTGCCGCACAGAAGATCCGTGTAGTCAAAGTCCTTGTGTCCGGTTTTGTAGTCGATCACGCGGAAATATTTCCCGCCCGGCTCGTCGAGGACATCCACCCGGTCGACAAAGCCGGAGAGCACCGCCTGTCCCTCGGGTGTCTCGACATAGACCGGCGGAAGCGCTCCGTCTTTGCTGAAGGCAAGCTCCTCGTCGCAGGGCGCAAAGCGCGAGACGCGCAGCTCGTCTGCCACATTTCTGACAATACCGAGCACCTCCTGCCGGTTGCGCCGGAACAGATATCCGCACCGCGCGTCCTCCTGCTGCGCGACCGACATGAATTTTTCCGTGTATTCGTCCATGTATTTCTGCGCAATTGCGCAGACCGCATCCTGCGGGGTCTCATGGAAGCCGCCGCGTGCCATCACGTCGCGCACTGTGCATTCGAGCACATAGTGGGCAAACGTACCGAACACCGGCGCGTCAAAGCTCGCCTGCCTCCACGGCTCCAATTTCAGTCCATAGTGCAGGAAAAACGCATAACGGCAGTCGGCAAATTGATCAAGCCGGGACGCCGAAAGCGAAAGCTGCCTGCCGTAGAGCCCCTGTACCGCCTCTTTGGAAAGCGCCGCAAACGAAAAGCCGCAGCGCATTTCCAGCTCCCGCCGTACCTGTAAGCTCACAGGGTCGAGCGTCCAGTCCGCCTGCTCCCGGATTGCCTGCGCGCACAGCGCCCGCCGGTCCGGCAGGAACGCCGCATCCTGCCGCGAAAGTGCTTTGCACTGTGGAAGAAGCGTCTTCGTTCTTGCCATCAGATAAGACGGCTGCTCACTGCCGGACAGGAGCCACACCCGCTTTCTTGCGCTCTGCAGCGCCAGCTGCGTCCAGCCAAGCTCTCGTTCGAGCCGGTCCTGTGCAAAGGGAGACAGCGTCACGCCGAGGCTTGATAAGCTTCGCCGCTCGCTGTCAGACAGCAGCCCTTCCGATTGAGAAAACGCCGGAAGCGCGCCCTCGTCCGCGCCGAGAACAATCAGATAGCCAGCTTGCAGCGCGCGCATGCCATCCAAGCCGGATACCAGCACCTCGTCGAGATTTGCCGGAATCGAACCGACCTGATAGCAGCCGAGCAGCATCCGGAACATCTGTAAAAACCGGTCCAGCTCCATTTCCTGTTCGCCCAGCACCAGCTCCGCCTGCTCCATGGCAGTCATGAGAATTTCATAAAGCTGTTCCTGCTCCTGCGCCGCCTGGTGCTTTCCCTGCCGGTACAGCTCGTTCGTCTGTTCGCAGGCGATCTCGGGAAACTGCGTCTGCTCCAGAAACGCGCGCAGCGCATGCAGCCGCTGCGATACCGTTCTGCCGGACAGCCACGCCTCATGAAGCGTCCGCAGCGGCTCCATTGACCCTTCGCGCCAGACGTTGAGCGTCAGAAGCTGCCGGTCCGTTTCCTCGTCAAATGCCCGCCCGAAGCCCTCCGGATGGCGCGTCCACGGCGTCAGCCATTGGCTACCGCGAATGTTCCAGAAATACGCATAGCGCTCCAGCCGGTCGCAGGCGTCCGGCTCCAGAGAAGAAAAGCCAGACTTGAGATACTGCATCACATCCTCAAACGAAAACCTGCCAGCCGCCTGCATGGCAGACATCACCGCCTGCAGAAGCGGCTTTCCGAGAATATCGGTCGTGCCTGCATAGTATGCGCCGATGCCGGCTCTTTGCAGCATGGGTCTTAGCGTCTGCACATAGCTTTCGTCCGTGCAGGCGACCGCGATCTCGCGCCAGCGGACACCGCCTCCGGCAAGCCTCTGTATGACGCCCGCCGCCAGCTCGCACGCACCCGCGCGCGTGTCCGCCTGCCCCAGCGCCACCTCCGGCGCGGGCTGCGAAAACGGCGCGCCGCCCGTGTTCAGGACATGGGAAAGCCAATGCTCCAATGCAGCCGGCCGGTGGGTCTTTTCTGAGACCTGCTCCTGCGCTACCTCGATATTCCGCCGCGCCGCCATGCGAAAAAGCTGCTTTGCCGTCTGCACGCCGCAGCAAAACGCCGCGCTGTCCGAGCCGTCGGTGCAGAGATAGACCCGCGTCTGCTCTGCCTGCGGAAAAATCGCGTCGAGAATCCGCAGCTGCACCGCCGTAAAATCGGAAAAGCCCGCGAGGTAAAACCGCTTTCCGGTGCAGTAGTCCTCCTGCGAAAGCGTTTCGGCAAGTCGCACCAGCCGTGTCACGGGGTCTGCGCACCCGGTTTTGCAGACACTTAGATAGCTCTCATACAAAAGTCCAAGCTCGGAAAGCTTCTGCGCCTGCTGACCGGTCAGCTGCCCCGCCGCGGTCAGAAGCTGCTGCGGCGTGACGCAATAGGTCAAAAACTCTTCGAGCATCTTCCCCAGCTGCATCAAAAACTCCGGCCGCAGCAGCGACGCGGCATAGAACTTGATCTGCGTCTTCACGCGCTCGGCGGCAAGATACAGACACAAAAGCCTGCCGCCCTCGTCGAGATACTCTTCGCTCACGCCGCCGTAAATCGAAAACACGCGGCTGGCAAGCCTTGTAAAGCTCAAGACCTCCGCAAAGCGGCTGATCGTATCGCCGCCCCGGCGGCATAAGACGCGCTCTGCCTCAAAGGAATACTGCTCGGGCACAATCAGAATCTGTTCGCCGGTTCCCTCTGCGGCGCGCGCGCAGATTGTATCAATCAGCTGCGAAAGCCCTGCCTGCCGGTCAGGTCCTGTCAGAATGGTCAGCAATCCGAACGCCCTCCTTCGACTGTTTTTTGTCTTTTCTTCATTATAGCAGGTCGCGTGGGTAAAAAAAAGGACGCTTAAGCGTCCCAGAGCATTTTTTTGAGTTTTCCCAGCCATTCGAGCGTCCGGAATTCCAGCTCCACCTCGTCCGTATCCTCGGTCAGAACCGAAATTTCCTGCTGCGTCAGCCCCGCCTGCCGGCACACCTCGGCAACATCCTCTTTCGCTGCCGGAAGGCATAGCGACGGAAACACCACGCACCACCAGTTATGTCCGCTTGCCCTTCCGATGCTCACGCGCAGCGTCCGGTATACGCCTGCGGGCAGGCGGAAGGTTTCATATTCGCGCGTCGGAAACAGCTCCCTGCGCAGGCTCACGCTCGCCGTTTCTTTGCAGCCGAGCAGCCGGAGCTTTTCATTTGCCGCGCGTTCCAGCTCCG
Organism: uncultured Clostridia bacterium; assembly: GCA_937907715.1. GTDB lineage: Bacteria > Bacillota > Clostridia > Oscillospirales > Oscillospiraceae > CAG-170. Next base: position 18,503 of record CALERM010000046.1, on the reverse strand, counting down.
GAAGGTTCGCCCGAAGCGCCGCCTCCGGGTCCTGCGCGTCCGTCAAAACCCCGTTTGCCGCTTCCAGCACCGCATCGCGAACCAGAAGCTTCACGTGCTGGTCCTTTTCTGCGTTTGAATTTGCAACGACATGGAGCCGGATCAGCTTTTCCGCCAGACGCTGCTGACGTGCCTGCGAAACTGCACACAGACTCGTCAGCGCCGCCGCCAGCAGACAAATCATCATTGTTATGTATCGTTTTTTCATAAAAAAACACCGCCTAAACTCTGGAATACCCAAAGTTTAGACGGCTGTTTTGATGTTTATACGTTCTTTGCCAGGAAAACCTGCTCGTATTTGTCCTTGAGCATCGTGCAGGCGACGGTCGCGTACTCGAACGAGTCATAAATGCCGAACACCGCCGAGCCGGAGCCCGTCATCTGCGCGCCGTAGGCGCCGTAGGTGATCATCATCGAGCGGATGTAGTTGATATCGAAATGCTCCTTGAGAACCAGCGGCTCAAAGACATTGCACATGCTGCCGCCAACGCCGAGCAGCTCGCCCTTCTGCAGGTTCGACATCATTGCCTTATGGTCCGGACGTCTTTCGATGAACGTCTCGTCGAGCTTTTCATAGAGCTCCGGCGTGGAGACTGAGAACTCCGGCTTGCAGACGGCGAAGAACATCTCCGGTGCGTCGGGAAGCTTCGTGAGCTTGTTGCCTATACCCTCGACCAGCACGGTGCCCTGCATCACGCAGAACGGCACATCCGAGCCAACAAGGCTTCCCAGCTCGCAAAGCGCCGGCAGCGACAGCGGATATCCATAGTGCCGGTTCAAAACGCGCAGCACCGCCGCAGCGTCCGCACTTCCGCCGGCAAGCCCCGCCTGCATCGGAATGCGCTTGCTGATGAAGATTTCAATTCCTTCCTCCGGAAGCTTCGTCGCGGCATAATATGCCTTCGCCGCCTTCCAGGCAAGGTTTTCTTCATCCTGCGGATAGCCCTCGGTGACAAGCGTCGTGACCGGATTCTCCCGGTCGGTCTCGTCGAGCACCTCACGGTAGCAGTGGACCTGCCAGGGTGCGTCCGTTCCGATGTCGACAGTCACGTCATCGTGCAGGGAGATTGTCTGCATGATGGATTTGATGTTGTGATAGCCGTCCTCACGCTTGCCCAGAACGTCGAGCGTCAGGTTGACCTTGGCAAATGCGCCTTCCGAAATCGTAACCATTACTTGATCTTTCTGCCTTCCAGATAGTATCTCTTTTCGCGGCTGTGACCCATGGAGAAGGTCTTTCTGGGCAGCACGCCGTCGGCGATGACGCCGCGGAACAGCTGGCTCTTTTCCATCGCGGGCAGCAGGAAGCCGATTGCATTGTCCTGCCTGGCAAAGCCGATGAGCGCGTCGTCGTCATGGATGTAGTCGATCTCGCCTGCGTTTTCTTTCAGGTACTCGTCGAGGAAGTGCTGGAGAATGCCAACCGCAAGCTCGCCCTTGTTCTTATCGAGAATGATCGTACCGGATTCTTCGCCCGCGTACCACTTCACGGGGAAGCCTTCCGCGCCCGCGCAAGCGTCCTCAAGCGCCTCGAGAAGCTTCTTCGGCTCGGTCTTGAAGATGACACGGTGAATCGGTTCAAATGCCTGCGCCGGGTCATGGATGTTTTCCAGCTCGACGAGCGCATAGCGCGCCGGATGGTTGGAAAGATCAACGCCGGGGTTATTCTTCTTGAGTTCTTCGTAGCAGGATTTTGCGGTCGCCAGCGAGTGGTTTCCGTCGCCGACGGCGAAGACCATCGGGGTGCCCTTGAGACCGACGTACTTTTCGCCGACGGTCGCAGTGTATTCCGTCAGCGCCTTGTTGAAGTCTTCGACATCCTGACCCTCAACGAGCCAGCCGGTGATGTGACCGCCGCCTTCCATGAGGTCGAAGTCATAGACCTTTTTCAGAGATGCCTTTTTCGCGGCAATCGGCTCGATGAGCTTCTTGTCGTGGTCGTCGCAGAGCATCAGCACGTGGGGAAGCTCGATGGGCGCGTCGCGGCGGACTCTCTGGCGGGGCGGAATGCGCTCGGGAACCGTGCGCTCGGTGGCGCGGATGGCAGAGGTTGCACCGGGGTTATAGTCATACGCATCGAGGTCGACCATGCCAACCAGACCTTCGCGGATGGAGCCGTTCTCCAAGGTACGCTCGACATAGATGAAGCTGTTGGGATACTCGGTAAACACGCCGTCTTCGACGTATTTTTTCATCGTCGCATTAATTTCCGCCGTGTGTGCGGCTTCTTTTTCGGTGCCAAGCTCAGCTTCGGGGAGAATCAGATTGATCGTGGAGACGGCGCCCTCGGCGTTCTTTCTCACGCGGTCCCAGTAGCCTTGATCGGAGGTAAACTGGTCGCAGGCGATGACGGCCCACTTTTCCATGTGGTCGGTCTTCGGCAGCAGAATGTCAGCGGGTAAAAAAGCGTTCATAGTTTTATTCACCTTTCATTTTCATTCGTTTTTTGCGGAAACAAAAGGAACATGCGACAAATTAAAGCGCAGCGCAGATTGCGTGCAGCAGCTCGTCATACGTCTCGTATGCCGGAAGCTGCGGGTAGTCCTGTTTGATTTTTTCGGTTGAGCGGAACAGGAAGCCCGCCTTGCTCGCCAGAATCATGTCCAGATCGTTGTAGCTGTCGCCGCTTGCAATGGTATCAAAGCCAATCGATTGCAGCGCGCGGACGGTTGTGAGCTTTGTGTCCTTGCAGCGGAGCTTGAAGTCGGAAATAAAGCCGTCTTCACTGATAACCAGAGAGTTGCACAGAATTGTTGGCAGCCCCAGCTTTTTCATCAGCGGCATCGCAAATTCCTCAAACGTATCGCTCAGAATCACCGCTTGTGTCTTCTCGCGCAGGCTGTCCAAAAATGCCTTCGCCCCGGGCAGCGGGTCGATCTTTGCAATCACGTTCTGCACATCGGAAAGCTTCAAACCATGTTCCCGGAGAATCGCAAGCCGCCAACGCATGAGCTTTTCGTAGTCCGGCTCGTCGCGCGTGGTTCTGCGCAGCTCGGGAATGCCGCTTTCCTCTGAAAAAGCGATCCAGATTTCGGGCACCAGCACGCCCTCCAGATCCAGACAGACAATGTTCATTGTATCGCCTCCTGACAGGGATATCGGGGTTTCCTTGCAGGTGCTTGTCCGGCTGGGAAACTCAAAAAATGTTTATACGCCTAAAAATTTTGCAGGCTATATTTATTATACAGGATTTTGCCAAAAATGCAATCTCAATTTCTTGCATTTCTGTGCGATTTGCGGAATAAGCCGCAGACATGCCGTGCATACTATGGGTGCGTTCATAAAAGGAGGAATGATCATGGATACCCTGGCATTGATTCTGGCAATTATCGGCGCGGTCAACTGGGGACTGGTTGGCTTTGCGCGCTTCGATCTGGTCGCGTGGATTTTCGGCGGGCAGACCGCGAGCGTCAGCCGCATCGTCTACGCAGTGGTCGGTCTTGCCGGTCTGTGGTGCATCACGCTGCTGTTTCGCAGATCGAGAAAATCCGAAGCGTGAACCGAAAAATTCCCGGACATCGGAGCAGACCGATGTCCGGGAATTGCTTTATTTGAGATTGCAGCGGATGATGCACTCAAAGCTCATGCCGCCGTAAGTGGTCGAGACTGTGGTCGTGCCCTTGCCGGTTGCGGTAACGACGCCGTCTGCGTCGACCGTACATACGCCGGTGTTGCCCGATTTCCACGAAAGCCCCTTCACACGGTTGCCGTCGGCGTCCTTGAGGGATATTTTGAAATACTCGCCGAGGAACGCCATCGTGACGTCCGAATGGCTGAGCGTACAGCCCTCTGCGTCCGCATCCGCGCCGGACTCGGCGCTGGAATCGAGCTTGCAGCGGACGATGCACTCAAGCTTCGTGCCGCTGACCTCTGCGCGTACCGTCGTCGTGCCGCTGCCGACAGCGGTGATGGTGCCGCTCGACGTGACGGTAGCGACGGAAGCATTTTCGCTCATGAACGTCACCTGCGCGCCTTCGGGGATGTTGCTGACAATCAGAGGCGCCTGCTCGCCCGGATAGAACAGCGTCATATCCGTAGAATTCAGCGTGGGCGGAAGCTCTTCGGGCTGCTCCTGTGCTTCTTCAGCAATGAAATCGCAGGTTACCAGGCACGTCGCCGTCTGGTCTCCGCAGGTTGCGGTAATGACCGCCGTGCCGCCGTTGACCGCAACGACCTTTCCCTGCTGGTTGACGGTTGCGATTGTCTCGTCGCTGGAGGTGAACGTTACCTCCTGATTGCAGGTTTCCGGGAGCTTCTGAACGGTGATATTATAAAACCGCTCCGGCTCGTCGAAGGTAATCGAGCTTGTGGCAAGCGTCAAGCCCTCGCAGGGGACAACCGCCTCCGGCTGCTCGTCCGATTCCTCCGGCTGGTAGTCTTCCTCGTTCATATACTGCTGCTCAGTGGGCGCAGCGGGCTGTTCCGGCTCGGAAACAGTCTCCTGCACAGGCTGCTGCGCCGGCTCCTGCATGCTCACCGGCTCCTCGGGACTCAGGAATTTCGGAAACCAGCTGAGCTGATACAGCGCGAACGCCGCGCCCATCAGGACCGCAAGTCCCAGAATCACGCAGATCGTGACCATCATCCATTTCGGAATCCGATAGGGATTATCCGCGTTTTTTTCTTCTTTCTTCTTTTTCGGGTCGGCGGCAAAATGACCGCCCTTTTTCTTGCTGAACTTTCCGCCGTGACCGCCTGCCGGCTTATATGCCGCGGGCATGACCGGCTGCGGCTCGGCTGCGCCGGGCTGCACCGCTTTTCCGCAGAGCGGACACTGACTGAGCGCGGCGTCAAACTCCGTGCCGCAGTATTCGCATTTTTTCAGTTTCATGCAAATCCTCCGTTTGCTGCGCACGCACAAAGCCTTGCGTGCTGGATGGTTGGCGGCATTGCGCCGCTTTGGGTAAGACCTACTGCGTATCATAACACACCTTGCGACAAATTCCAACCCCATACCGCAATATCTTGTATTGCATTTTTATCAAAAATCGCTTAAAATAATAGGACGTATGAAAAGGAGGCGAACCATTTGGCAGAACTCAAGCTTATCTCGCCGCTGCTTTCCAATATGGAGGTAGTCGAGTGTGTGAGCGTTCGCGGCGCAGCCGCAGTATATATCGTCAGAAGCACCAAAAGCGGACAGACCTATGTTCTCAAGCATATCTCCGTGCCGGAGTCGCAGAAGCAGGTCGACGCACTGATGTTCACCGGAGCCGCCGCCACAAAGGAAGACGCGCAGAAATATTATGAGCAGGTTGTTTCCGATTATCAGACGGAGCTGGCAACGCTCGAAACGCTCTCGGCAAGCCCGAATCTCGATTGCTTCCGCAGCTATCAGATCGCGCCCAAGGAAGACGGCGTCGGCTATGACATGTATCTGCTTGCCGAGCATCGCAAAACGCTCGTCGATTACTTATCCGACAACGCCATGACGAAGCTCTGCGCGGTCAATCTGGCGATGGACCTTTGCAGTGCTCTGATCGATCTGCGTGCGGCGGGGCTCATTCACCGCGACGTCAAGCCGTCCAACATCTACTTAAATGCGCAGGGGCATTTCCTGCTCGGAGACCTCGGCATTGCAAAAATCGACGATCTCAAATACTGCACGATGCCCGAGAGCATGCTCAGCTCCTACTCCGCGCCGGAGCTGTTCAGCCTGCTCGGCACGATCGAGCCGACGACGGATATTTATTCTGTGGGCTTGATTTTATACCGGATTTTCAACGGCAACCACGCGCCCTTTGAGGACGAAAACACGTCTGCGAAGGCGGCGGACCGCCGCAGAGTTACCGGCGAAGCGCTCCCGGTTCCGATGTACGCGGACTATGAGATTTCCGAAATCATTCTCAAGGCGTGCGCCTTCCAGCCTGCCGACCGCTACCAGAGTCCGCAGGAGCTGAAGGACGCGCTGGTCGAGTACATGAAGCGCAACCAGGTCGACGACACGCTGATTGTTCCCCCGATTGCGGGCGAGCATGAGCCGGTCGATCTGACGCAGGAGGAAGAGATTGAGCCGGTGCAGTTTGCAGACACCGAGTCGCTGCCCGAGGATTTCAAGGAGAACTTCTCGCCGGACACGCAGATGCTCAACTCGCTCATTGATTCCGTCCATAAAGAAGCGCAGAAGGACCCAGAGGGCTACGGCATCTCCGGTTCTCTGGAGCCGGATGAGGAAGACGACGCGCCGCTGGACGACACGGGCGCGCCAAAGAAGCGCCGGAAAAAGAGCCGCTGGCTTCCCATCGCGCTGTGCTGCCTGCTGCTGATTGCCGGTATCGGTGCGGCGGTCTACTTCTTCATCATCGCGCCCAGCAATCTGCACATCAACGAGATTACCCTTGTAGACACCGGAACAGATTATCTGACTGTGCAGGTCGATTCCGGTGAGAAGGAAGGCTCGTTCCAGGTCGTCTGCTCCGATACCTACGGAAACAAGTTCCATCAGAGCTTCCAGGCAAATACCGACCTCACCTTCTCCGGTCTTGTCCCCGGCACGCAGTACACCGTGACCGTCGAGCCGCAGAACGGCGAGACCCCGACCGGCAACTACACGCTCATGGCGACAACGCTCGCGCAGACGGAGATCCTGAGCTTTACGGCGACGCCCGTTTCCGTGACGCAGGCAGAGCTGAACCTCATCATTCTCGACGGACCAGACCCCGGCAGCTGGACCGTCAGCTATGCGGCAGAGGGACAGGAAGCGCAGACCGCGACCTTCTCCGGTCACAGCACCGTCATTGCTGGTCTCGCCTCCGGTACCGAGTACACCTTCACGCTGCAGGAGCCCGATAACACGAAGCTCATCGGACAGACCGTTGCAACGTTCTCCACGGTTCCGACCGTCAGCATCGTTCCGCCGCTGTCCGTCGCAATTTCAAGCTCGTCGGCAATTTTGTCGTGGGATATCGAAGGCGACGCGCCCGAGAGCTGGACCGTTACCATCACAGGTCCTGACAATTACTCCGATACGCAGATTGTCTCTACGCCGTCTGTCACCTTCGAGGGCTTGACGCCGGGCGAGACGTATGAAATCATCATCTCCACGCCCACGATGCTGCAAAGCGTCTCGACGACAATCACACCAAACATCACGAAGCTCTCCTCGTTTACGGCCGATGTCGACGGCGAAGATCTGGTTCTCGACTGGACCTGCGAGGTAGACCCTGCGGATCCGGGATGGACGCTGGAAGCAAAGATTGCAGGTATCGACACGGCAATTGAGCTGCCCGAGGCGCAGGACGCGCCGCTGCGCGTGCCGCTCTCCGATCTGGTTCCCGATGCGGACTACACGTTCACCATCGCGCTCAAGAGCGGAGAAAAGCTTGAAGGCGAGACAAAAGCGACGTATCACTCCCCGGCTGTGACGGACAAGTACACCGACCACGGCATGGGCAATACCTATCTCGGCTTCTTCCTCAAGCCCGCAAATGTAGAAACCGTGACCAGCTCGAACCTCTCAGCTTCGCGCAACAACTACTACACGATTTCCGAGCAGATGGCGTTCGCGCTGCAAACGCTCTCGACGCTCGACACAAAGGCGGAGGATGACATTTCCGTCATGCTCGTCGTCCGCGACGACGCGGGCAAGCTCGTCAGCTTCGAAGAATCCCAGCGGCAGTGGAACACCATGTGGGAAAAGAACCTGTTCGTCGGCTCTCTGACCGACATGCCGCAGAAGGCAGGCACGTACACGCTGGAAATTTACTTCAACCACAAGCTCGTCACCGCCAAGGACTTCAATGTCCGCGAATCGTAACCAAAAAAATCCGGTACCGTCAGACGGTACCGGATTTTTTTATCTCTCAGGATGCGCTGTAGCCGACGAGTCTGCCGAGCCAGGCGATGTAGTACGAATTGTTGATCATGTACGGGTAGTTGATCACCAGCAGATCATTCACGCCCTGGTCCTTCGCAAACTGCGTCAGGTCCAGACTCGGCTTTCCATCGCGGTTGAACTCCCGGGGGTCAACGACGATGATCTTGCTGTAGTGGCTCGTCAGGAACGGCGCGAAGGCGTTGCCGTAGGACTCCTTGAGCATCAGGCACACAGGTCCCTCCACGTCGGTTTCAATGACGCACACGGGCGTATCGCCGCCGATAAAGCACTGATATTTGTTGCTGACAGAGGCGTCGAGATGCTGATACACCACGCTGACCGGCACGCCGTTCTGCAAATTGCCGTCCGCGTAGTATTTGGCGTGCGTCGTGGCAATTGGAAGGTAGTATTCCAGATAATCGGGGTTATCGAGCAGCGTCTGACTCTGGGGATAATTTGCCGTGAAGGTGTACATCGAGCCGACGAAGCGGTCGTAGCGTCCGGTTTCAAATTGATCGAGCGGCACCGCCTCAAAGCCCGCCGCCTCGCAGAATGCGGTGTAGGCGTAATACGCACCCAGCTGCGTCCAGTGATGGTCGGTACGGAAGAAGATGTACTCGTCCGTATGCGCGCGCAGCTTCGAGTAGGCGTCGACGGTGATAATATTCTTTCCCATCTTGCTGTAGCAGTAGTCGATCATGTCCTTCTGGGAATTGAGCCCCTGATGCATGCTCTCGGGCGAGTAAAATTCGCCGCTGTTCGGCGTGACCAGACTGATGGTCCGCACGTCGCTGCCCAGCGCCTCCGCCAAAGCATTGACCGTCTTTGCGTAGCTTTCGATGACGGAGTTTGTCGCTGTTGGAATTTCCATCGCGCGGTCGCCCACAATCACGACGTTTCCGGCGTACTGCGCCTCGGAGATATCAGGGTTGTCCAGCTCCGGCACCGAAGCCTCCCCGGAGGTATCCGGGGTCTGTTCCGTATTCTCTTCGCCGGTCGTCTGCCCTGTCGGCGTCTCCGGCTGGGTCATTTCCGCCTCGGTCTGCGGACCTGGCAGCTCTGCGTCGCCGGAGGTCTCCTGCGCAGGTTCCTGCTTGTTTTCAAGCGTCTGCCCGTTTTTCTCATATTCCTGCCGCGCCAGCGACTCGCCGCCCTGCTCGGCGCCGGTGTTGCCGTCGAGGACGAGGATGTTGTCGTCGCCGGCAGAGGAATAGTAAAAGCCGTTGAGCCAGCGGTTCGCCTTCAAAAGCGCATCTCGCATGGGGAAGGTATTCGTATAATACGTTTCCAGTCCGGAAATGAACGAGCCGTCCAGCAGCGCCTGCATGGAAAACTGCGGCTTTGTGGTATCGGCACCGTCGCTTCCAGAGCCGGTTGTAAAGAGCGAAGCAAGACCGACTGCCAGCAGCAGCGCCAGAATCACACCCGCCATCGCGCGATAAATCTTTTTCATGCGCCCGCCCTCCTAGAAGCGGAAATACAAAAATGCGTTGTAGCTCGACCCGGCAAGCGAAATCGTTGCCAGCGCCAGCAGCGCCAGATCAAAAACGAACGTCAGCGCCGCGTAGACCTTGTGCCCAGCGCCGTCGTCGCGCTTTTCCGCACACAGAAGTCCGATGACGTTTCCCGTGAACTGCGGAATTGCCGTGCAGCCGACCGCGCAGACCAGCAACAGCGGCAGATTGTTGCGAAGCAGCAGGTTGGTCGTCTCGTTCGTGAAGCCGGAGCCCGACAGCCCGAACAGAATGCGGAAGCTTTCCAGAAGCCTAGATAAATCTGTGTGATAGAAAATATTCCAGCTGAACAGAATCAGAACCAATGTCACAAGGTGGCGCACCGGCTTCGGAATTCTGGACAGCCTGTATTTGAGCAGCCGCTCGATGCAAAGCAGCACAAAAAAGTACAGCCCCCACAGTACAAAGTTCCAGCTCGCGCCGTGCCAAAGACCCGTCAGCACCCAGACAATCAGCAGATTCAGGTACACATGCTTCCGGTTGCCGCCGAGCGGTATGTAGACATAATCCCGAAAAAACGAGCTGAGTGAAATGTGCCAGCGCCGCCAGAATTCAGTGATGGATTTTGCCGTATACGGCAGGCGGAAGTTCTCCATGAACGTAAAGCCGAGAATCTTCCCCAACCCGATTGCCATGTCGGAGTATCCGGAAAAATCAAAATAGATCTGGAACATGTAGGCAAGCATGCCGAGCAGGATGCCCGCCGACGTCGCGCCCGTAAACGAGCCGCCCAGCAGCTGATCTGCTACCTGCCCGATGTGATCGGCGAGCAGAACCTTTTTTCCCAGACCGATGCAAAAGCGCGTCACACCGCGGAAGATCGCCTCGCTGTCCAGCTCGCGCGCACCGATCTGCGCGGCAACGTCCACATAGCGGACAATCGGTCCTGCAATGAGCTGCGGAAACATCGAAACATACAGCAGCAGCTTCCAGTAAGAGCGCTGCGCCGCAACGTCTTTGCGGTACACGTCAATGGAGTATGACAGCGCCTGAAATGTGTAAAACGAGATGCCGATCGGAAGCGAAATCTGCGGCACAGCAAATGCGGTTTTGAAAATCGCGTTGCAGTTTTCCACCAGAAAGCCCGCATATTTGAACACGATCAGCCCCGACAGGTTCAGCGCCACGCACAGCGCCAGAAGCGCCCGGCTCCTCTTTTTTTCAAACGCCAGCGAAAATCCCCAGTTGAGCGCCGCCACCGCCAGCATCAGAAGCACGTACACCGGCTCTCCCCATGCGTAGAACACCAGACTCGCGCAAAGAAGCACGAAGTTCTTCGCCTCCAGCCCCGGTACGAGGAAATACAGCAGCAGGCAGAAGGGCAAAAAGATATATAGAAAAAGCAAGCTTGAAAAAACCATGACGCACGCAACGCTCCGCTTCAAATGATTTACATAAAAAATTTACATAACTTCCAGTGCCTTCTAATTTATCAGACCGCTTTCGTTTTTTCAAGACATAAATTGCAAAATTAAGAAGTATTTTTTTCCAGCTGCGTCCGCGCCAAAGGCACGCAAAGATTCTTACAGTTATTTCCGGTTTATCCGCCGCCCGGCACTTGCGTTTTTCGTGTTTTTATGCTATATTATTTTATTATTATGTGGTATTGCGTCAGCTGACAAGGGCACACATGCTTGTCAACTACCGCTTGGGATATCGCAGCAAAATCCGGCAAACAGGGAAGGAAAAACCATGTTAGCAATTGAACGCAAAAACGAAATTCTGCAAAAGCTCCGCGCTGAACAGCGCGTTCTGGTCAGCGAGCTTGCCGCTCACTATCAGGTCACAGAGGAAACCATCCGCCGCGACCTCGACAAGCTTGAAAAAGAGGGCTACGCCACCAAAACCTACGGCGGCGCCATCCTTGGCAACAGCACGAAAACAGACCTGTCCCACGCCATCCGCAGCAAGACGAACGTTGAATTCAAAAACCAGATTGCAGACCTCGTCTGCCAGATGGTCGACGACGGGGACCATCTCATGATCGACGACAGCTCGACGGCGCTGTTCTGCGCAAAGAAGCTGCGCGACAAGAAAAACCTCACGATCATTACCAACTCGGTCGAGCTGGTGGTTGAGCTGGCAAATGTGGAAACGTGGTCGATTCTGCTCACGGGCGGCAGACTCAAGGCGGAGTCTCTGGCGCTGGTCGGAAGCCAGTGCGAAAAGTATCTCAGCAACTATCATGTGGACAAGGTCTTCGTCTCCTGCAAGGGACTCGACCGCGAAGCGGGCGTCACCGACTCGAACGAACTCAACGCGCAGGCAAAGCAGGCGATGCTCCGTGCCGGTCGGCAGAAGATTCTTGTTGTCGACAGCTCAAAGATCGACAAGGTCTCGTTCGTGAACATCACCCCGGTTTCCGGCATCGAGGCAGTCGTCACCAATGCCCGCCCCAGCGAAGCGTGGCTTCGGTACTTTGAAGATCAGGGCGTGCGCTGCATCTATCCGAAGGATTGAACGGAAAACACCTGAAACAGCCGCTATCGTGCAGACAGCGGCTGTTTTTTGCTCTTCTGCCCTTCCAGACGCACGAAAAGCGGCTCCGGGAAAACCCGGAGCCGTTTTCTGCAATTTATTCCACCTATCGAAAAGATGCTGCGATTTTAAGGTAAGTGTTTTTATTATGCCGGTTTTTTGTCGAAGAAGTATTCCTTCGTCATCTTGATGACGACAGGCGACAGGGCGATCAGGGCGATAAAGTTCGGAACAGCCATCAGACCGTTGAAGGTATCGGAGATATCCCAAACGACGTCGATGGAGGAGACAGCGCCGACGACGATGACCACAACGTACAGCGCCTTGTAGACCGAAGCAGCCTTCAGACCGAACAGGAACTGGAAGGAGCGTGAGCCGTACAGGGACCAGCCGAGGATCGTCGTGAACGCGAAGAGCGTCAGAGCCACAGCGACGAACAGCGAAGCGATCTTATCGCCGAAGACGGTAGCAAACGCAGCGGTGATCAGCTCGGAGCCGGGCTTGACGGTGAACGGGATTTCCACACCGGAGCAGATGATGGTAAGAGCCGTCAGGGAGCAGATCACGATGGTATCGGCAAAGCACTCGAAGATGCCGTACATACCCTGCTGGACCGGACCGCCCGTTTCTGCTGCGGAATGTGCGATGGCAGCCGAGCCGAGACCGGCTTCGTTGGAGAACGCGGAACGGCGAAGACCCCAGACGATGGTTTCCTTCAGGACGATGCCGGCAGCCGCGCCGCCGATTGCCTGTGGGTTGAATGCAGTGGAGAAGATCATGCCGAATGCAGGAATGATGTTACGTGCATGAACAACGATAACGGTAAGACCAAAGAGGATGTACAGAAGCGCCATGGTCGGAACGAGCTTTTCCGCGACCGCGCCGATGCGCTTGATGCCGCCGAAGAGGATGACGCCGACGAGGACTGCAAGAACGATGCCGAGGATGAGGTTCAGCGTGCCGCGCTCAGCAGCAGCGGACGGAATGAACGCATCAATGGCGTTGTTGATGGAGCCGACGATGGAGTTGACCTGGGACATGTTGCCGATGCCGAACGCAGCGAGGGAGGCGAAGATACAGAACAGAATGCCGACCCACTGCCAGCCCTTGCCAAGACCGTTCTTGACGTAGTACATCGGACCGCCGACCCAGTCGCCCTTCGCGTCGCGCTCACGGTACTTGATCGCGAGCAGGACCTCGGAGTACTTGACCATCATGCCCAACAGAGCCGCGATCCAGAGCCAGAAGATGGCGCCGTAGCCGCCGAGGGCGATCGCCTGAGAGGTACCGACGATGTTGCCGGTGCCGACGGTAGCCGCCAGCGCCGTGGAAACAGCCTGCATCGGCGTAACTGCGCCTTCGCCTGCCTCCTGCTTCTTGAACATTTTGCCCAGCGTGTTCTTCATGATGTAGCCGAACTTCGTGAACTGAAGACCACGGTTGCGGATGGTCAGATAAAGACCAAAGATGATGGTGCATGGCAGGAAGATGTACAGCCATGCAACTGTGTTAAGGGTACCGGTAATGAAACTGATGATTGCCTGCATAGATTTTGCCTTCGGACGATCCCCCGATCGTCCATCCTTTCCTGATTATTTCCGCCTTGCGGGACGGGAGTCGCGGAAAGGACGTAGCAAGATTATTGCTCTGTCCTTTTGCCTGAGAGATCGGCGAACCGCCTTACACCTTCGGCGCTCTTGTAAGAGGCTCTCCAGAGAGGAACAACTGCATTTGTATTTTACACAAAACGGCACCCTATTTCAAGTCTTTTGCTGTAAAAAATATATAAATATTTTTGTACCAAATTGCTTTTATACGGTTTGTTCGCAGAAACCACCATTTTATTGAAGTTTGTAAACTTTTTCCCATCCTTCCTTTTTCAGGTTCCGCTCGCGCCGTAGTTGGACAGCACGCGCGCCGAGGGGTCGTTGACGTTGCAGCCGGGCCAGGTTTTGTTCGGCATCCAGAAATCGACAACCATCTCCGACTGACCGGGATAGTAGCGCTCGAAAATCTCGCGGTACAGAAGCGATTCCTTCGTGAACGGCTGCGCATGCGTATACTTTTTCCGAAGCGTTTCAAACTCCTCGTCGGTATATTGCTTTTCCGCGAACTCCTTCAGGTCGTCCACCATCGAGTGACCGACCGCGTCGGAAAACGCCGCCTTTTCGCGGTAGAGAATGTCGTGCGGCAGATAGTCTCCCTCAAACGCATGGCGAAGCAGATACTTGCCCTTGCCGTATTTGTTGAGCTTCAGCTCGGGGTCCACAGACATGACATACTCGACGAAATCCAGGTCGCCGAACGGCACGCGCGCCTCCAGAGAGTTGACGCTGATGCAGCGGTCGGCGCGCAGCACGTCATACATGTGAAGCTCGCGGATGCGCTTTTCCGCCTCCTTCTGGAACTCCTCGGCACTGGGCGCGAAGTCGGTGTATTTGTAGCCGAACAGCTCATCGGAAATCTCACCGGTCAGAATCACGCGCAGGTCGGTGTTCTCATGAATCCACTTGCAAAGAAGATACATGCCCATGCTCGCGCGGATGGTTGTAATATCATAGGTCCCCAGCATGCGGATGACCTCTTCGAGGCTGTCGAGCACCTGCTGCCTGGTCATGTAGACCTCGGTGTGCTCGCTTCCGATGTAGTCCGCGACCTGCTTGGCGTACTTGAGATCGATCGCGTCCTCGCTCATACCGATGGCAAAGGTGCGGATCGGCGCTTTCGACTCGCGCGCAGCAATCGCGCACACCAGAGACGAGTCAAGACCGCCCGAGAGCAGGAAGCCGACCTTCGCGTCGGCAACCAGACGCTTCTCTACGCCGCGAATGAGCTTGTCGTGAATTTTGCTGCAAACGGTGTCAAGATCGTCGTGGCAGACCTCCACAGGCTTTGCAATGTCGTTGTAGCAGATGAACTTGCCATCCTTGTAATAATGTCCGGGAGGAAACGGCATGATTTTATCGCACAGCCCGACAAGGTTTTTCGGCTCGCTTGCAAAGACGATGACGCCTTTTTTGTCATAGCCGTAGTACAGCGGGCGGATGCCGATGGGGTCGCGCGCGGCGATATATTCCTTCGTGCGCCCGTCAAACAGGATCAGCGCAAATTCCGCATCGAGCATTTTGAACATGTCCACACCATGCTCAAAGTACAGCGGCAGCAGAATCTCGCAGTCCGAGCCGCTGACGAACTTGTACTTCTTTTCCAGCTCCTTCTTGAGCGCTTCAAAGCCGTAAATTTCGCCGTTGCAGACGACGTAGCTGCCGTCGCGCTCAAACGGCTGCATGCCGCTGGGCGTCAAGCCCATGATGGACAGCCGGTGAAAGCCAAGTAAGCCCTTGCCGGTGTCTACTATCCGGCTGTCGTCCGGTCCTCTCGACACGGTCTTGAGAAAACCCTTCTGAAAATCAGAAAAGGCGGCACAGACGTCGCAATAGCCCATAATCGAACACATGATAAAATCCTCCAAAAATTTTATTCAGCATTCGATAGGGCAAGTGCTGCCTCGCTGTGCCACCTATCTTTTGTCTCTGCGGCGTCCTGCAACGCCCTGCTTCGATAACGGGAAGCAGCCCCGGCGCACCTAGTAAAAAGCCCGCGGCTTTCGTTCAGCTTGCGGCTCGCCGGGTGTTCTTCGCGCGCAACTTACTGCATGGCTTGCACCTGCCCATGCTCTCTGGAAGCAGCCCTGCGCGCTACTTTTCCCGGCTCTGACGCCTTTGAAATCTGTCAAGAAAGCTATCGCTTTCTTGACAGAATGGGTTGCACCTCGACTGCGCGCATAATTTTTGCCCCGTTGGGTCAAAAATTCCACACTTGCGAGGTGTGCGGTATTTTTCCGGTCGGCGAAGCCGCCGGATAAAATAAATTTCCACTTTATTTCGTCCTGCGGGGCGAAACTCTACGAGGTTTTTAATACGCCATCCTTCGGACGTTCTATTTGCCTTGTCTTCTGTCTGACGTGCTCAGTCCCACGTGCTGGTATCCAGACAGGAAAGATACAATTCTGCATCGGATGCGAAGCAGGAATCGAAAAAATCGTGCTGCTCATGGACGTTTTCCATCAGGAACGAATGTACGGGGTTGATGAACTGATAACAGATTTCTTCTTCATAGGAACGGTTCACATTGCGGTTCATAAGAATCCTCCTTCTTAATACTTAAAAAATAAAACAGAATCTGTTTTTTGCTTCTTATGGTTGTTTCTTACCGGACGCCGAAGAGCAAATCCCCGTAGGTCGGGAACGGCCAGCAGCGTTCGTCGGTTACGGTCTCCGCCTCGTCGCACACCACGCGAAGCGCCGCCATTCTGGAAAGCACCGCGTCGCGGATGTAAAACGCCGATTCGGTGACACTGGTAAGCGTCTTGAGGTGCAGCACCGCCTGCTCCAGCTCCCCCGCCTGCGCATCAATCTGATCGGCAAGTGTTGAAAGCTTCGTAATTGCACCGGTCTCATAGCGGGACGGCAGACCAGGAATCACGGCGAGCTTCGACGCAAGTGTGTCGGAAAGCTCCTTCGTGTAGCGCTCGACGGCGGGAAGAATCTCCCGGCGTGTCATGTCCAGCATCGTCTGCGCCTCAATGCTGACAGTCTTGACGTAGTTTTCCATCATGATCTCATAGCGAGACTCAATCTCCGCCTTGGTGAAGATCTTGAGCCCCGTGAGCATCGAGACATTCTTTTCCTCGAGAATCGTCGGCATCGCGTCCGGCGTCGTGCGCAGGTTCAGAAGTCCGCGCTTTTCGGTCGCCTCTTTGATCCACGCGTCGTCGTAGCCGTTGCCGTTGAAGATGATGCGCTTGTGCTCATGAATCGTGCGGCGGATGAGATCGTGCAGCGCGCCTTCAAAGTCGTCCGCCTTTTCGAGTTCGTCTGCAAAGAGTTTGAGCGACTGCGCCACCGCGCCGTTGAGCATGATGTTCGTGCAGGCGATGGAGTTGGCGGAGCCGAGCATACGGAACTCGAACTTGTTTCCGGTAAAGGCAAAGGGCGAGGTGCGGTTGCGGTCCGTTGTGTCGCGGATGAACTTCGGAAGCACATGCACGCCGAGCTTCATGACGGTCTTTTCCGCCGCATTGTAGGGGCTGTCTGCTTCAATCGCGTCGAGAATCGCGGTCAGCTCATCGCCGAGGAAGATCGAGACCACTGCCGGAGGCGCTTCATTCGCGCCGAGCCGGTGATCGTTGCCCGCCGTCGCAACGGACAGCCGGAGCAGATCCTGATAGTCGTCGACTGCCTGAATGACCGCGCAGAGGAACAATAAGAACTGCGCGTTTTCATAGGGCGTTTCGCCCGGCGTCAGCAGATTCACGCCTGTGTCGGTAGCCAACGACCAGTTGTTGTGCTTGCCGGAGCCGTTGACACCGGCAAAGGGCTTTTCATGGAGCAGGCAGACAAGACCGTGTCGGAGCGCGACCTTCTGCATGATCTCCATCGTCAGCTGGTTGTGGTCGGTTGCGATGTTGGTGGTTGTGTAAATGGGGGCAAGCTCATGCTGCGCCGGGGCGACTTCGTTGTGTTCGGTCTTCGCCAGAACGCCAAGCTTCCACAGCTCCTCGTTGAGGTCCTCCATGAACTCTGCCACGCGAGGCTTGATGGAGCCGAAGTAGTGATCGTCCAGCTCCTGTCCCTTCGGGGGCTTCGCACCAAAGAGGGTCCTGCCGCAGAAGACGAGATCCTTGCGCTTGTCAAACATCTCGCGGTCGACCAGGAAGTACTCCTGCTCGGGTCCGACGGAGGTTCTGACGCATTTGACGTCCTCGTTTCCGAAGAGCTTCAAAACGCGCAGCGCCTGCTTGTTGATCGCCTGCATCGAGCGCAGCAGCGGCGTTTTCTTATCGAGCGCCTCGCCGCCATACGAGCAGAACGCCGTCGGAATGCAGAGCGTCTTACCCTTTAAAAATGCGTAGGACGTGGGGTCCCAGGCGGTGTAGCCTCTTGCCTCAAATGTCGCGCGCAGACCGCCCGACGGGAAGCTCGATGCGTCCGGCTCTCCCTGAATCAGCTCCTTGCCGGAGAACTCCATGATCACGCCGCCGTCCGGTGATGGGCTGATGAAGCTGTCGTGCTTTTCGGCGGTAATGCCGGTCAGCGGCTGGAACCAGTGGGTAAAGTGCGTTGCGCCGTGCTCAACCGCCCAGTCGCGCATTGCCTCTGCCACGGCATTCGCCACCTGATTGTCCAGACTCACCCCTTCATCGATGGTCTTTTTCAGGGACTTGTAAACCTTCTCCGGAAGTCTGGCGCGCATGACTCTGTCGTCAAACACCAGGCTTCCGAAATAATCCGAAACCGTTTGCATCCGGCACCGCTCCTTTCTATGAATCAAAACCGGGGCAAGGCGTCAAAAATCCCATAAAGACGCCATTGCCCCGGTTTGCTCGCTGTTTGAACTTTTTTGATATGCGGAAAAGGAAAAAGACGCCTTCGAGCCCCATTGCTCAAAGACGCCGTTGCCTTATGTTTCGCATTATACGCAGGTCTCATCCGTTTGTCAAGCAGAATTTTTAAAAATTTGCAGGAATTTTTTTTGCTCCTGCATTTTCGTTTTTATGCTTCATCATTTTCCTCCAATTTAGCCGCCGGATTCGGCACTTGTCTTGTCTGTTTGCACGAAAAGCAGTTTCCGCCTGCAAAGCCGATTGACAGCCG
>CALERM010000045.1 GCA_937907715.1 uncultured Clostridia bacterium | reverse complement strand
CATAAAGGAGAACATACATGGGATTTTTTGAAAAACTGAAGCAGGGGCTGAGCAAGACGGCAAGCTCCATTTCCAGCGTCTTTACTGCCTCGGAGCTGGACGACGAGTTTTACGACGATCTGGAAGAAAGCCTGATCCTCGCAGACCTTGGCATGCAGACGACCGAAGAGGCGATGGAAAAGCTCCGGGCGCTGGTGCGCGAGCGGCACATCAAGACCGTCGAGGAGGCGAAGCTTGCCCTGCGCGAGGTCCTCGAGGGCATGATGGACGTAGGCTCTACAAAGCTCGATCTTTCCACAAAGCCGTCGGTGATTCTTGTCATCGGCGTCAATGGCGTGGGCAAGACGACGACAATCGGAAAGCTTTCCAATCTGCTGCGCGAAAGCGGCAAAAAGGTCTTATTGTGCGCGGGCGATACGTTCCGCGCGGCGGCGGCAGATCAGCTCGAAATCTGGTCGAACCGCGCGCATGTGGATATCATCCGCCAGCACGAGGGCGCAGACCCGGCGTCGGTGCTGTTTGACGCGATTGCCGCGGCGAAGGCAAGAGGCTCGGACGTGATCATCTGCGACACGGCGGGAAGACTGCACAACAAGCAGAACCTCATGAATGAGCTGGGCAAAATCTCGCGCATCATTGACCGCGAGCTTCCGAACGCGAGCAAGGAGGTTCTTCTGGTGCTCGACGGTACGACGGGACAGAACGGACTCATTCAGGCGGAGCAGTTCAGCCAGATTGCCGGCGTGACAGGCATGGTCGTGACGAAGCTCGACGGCACGGCGAAGGGTGGCGTGGTCATCGCGGTCTGCAATACGCTGAAGATTCCGGTCAAGTTTGTCGGTGTCGGCGAGCAGATGGACGATCTGATGCAGTTTGACGCGCACAGCTTCGTCGAGGCCTTGATCTGAGGAGGTGTGCGATGAAGGTCATTCTGGCAAGCAAGAACCAGCACAAGCTCACCGAGCTTTCCGCAATTCTGTCACAGCTCGGCTTTGAGATTGCGCTCGAATCGGAGTATGGGCTGGACATCGACGTCGAGGAAACCGGTACGACGTTTGAGGAAAACTCATTTCTGAAGGCGGACGCGGTCATGAAGGCGTCCGGGCTTCCGGTGCTGGCGGACGACTCGGGGCTGATGGTTGACGCGCTTGACGGCGCGCCGGGCGTCTATTCCGCGCGCTACGGACACAAAGCATCCGACAAGGAGCGCACGGCGTATCTGCTGGAAAACATGAAGGATGTGCCGGAAGGAAAGCGCGGGGCAAGGTTCGTCTGCGTGATTACCTGCCTGTTTCCGGACGGACGCAAAATTGTCGCCAGAGGCGAGTGCCCCGGCGTCATTGCCCGCGCGCCGCACGGGGAAAACGGCTTCGGCTACGACCCGGTCTTTTATCTTCCGGAGCTTGGCATGACGTATGCCGAGCTTCCGGGCGAACAGAAGAACGCAATTTCCCACAGGGCGCGCGCTTTGCAGGATTTTTGCAGAAAATATCAAGAGGTACAGAACCATGACAAGTAAAGAGCGAGCTGCGCTGCGTGCGCAGGCAAATACCATTGACACAACCCTCATGGTCGGCAAGGGCGGCGTATCGGACACGCTCGTCGCCGAGGCTGAGAAGCTGCTGGATATTCACGAATTGGTGAAGGGTCGTGTGCTGGAAACGGCAATGATGACGCCCCGCGAGGTCTGCGACGCGCTGTGCGAAGCGACAGGCGCGGAGGGCATTCAGGTCGTCGGGTCCAAATTTGTGATCTGGCGCAAGTCCGAGAAGCTCGAGCAGGAGAAAAAGCAGGCGGCAAAAAAGGCAGCTGCCCCCAAAAAGGTTTCCGGCAATTATAACCCCGTCAAAGCCGGCATCACCCGCCGCAAGCAGCAGGCAAAGGAGCGCCGCAAGCAGCAGAAGGAATATTTCCATGAGGCGGCGGTCAAGGCGGCAATTGAACGAAGAAAACAGCAGGAAGGCTGAGAGCTATGAAAATCGGCGTCTACGGCGGCAGCTTCAATCCGCCGCATCTGGGTCATGTGCGCGCGGCGCAGGCGTGTAAGCAGGCGCTGGGGCTGGACCGGGTGCTGGTCATTCCGGCAAGCATCCCGCCGCATAAGCAGCTGACAAGCGGCTCGGCAAGCCCGACCGAGCGGCTGGCACTGACAAGGCTTGCGTTTGAGAATCTTCCCGGCTTCGAGGTCCTCGATCTGGAAATCCGGCGCGAGGGAAAAAGCTATACGGTGGATACCATCCGCGCGCTTCAGGCACAATATGCACACGACGAGCTGTTTCTGATGATGGGAACGGATATGTTTCTGTCGTTTCAGGAATGGTACAGCCCGCAGGAGATTGTAAAGCGTGCGCAGCTGGTCTGCTTCTCGCGCTATGACGCAGACGCGGAAAACCGCGCTGCGCTCCAGAAGCAGGCAGACGCGCTCGAGAAGCTTTACGGACAAAGACCGGTGCTGCTGACGAACGACTGCTTTGACATTTCCTCGACCGAGGCAAGACGGCTTCTCGTGTTCGGCATTGCAGAGTCCTATCTTCCGCAGGCAGTGCTGCGCCGCATCGAAGATCAGAAGCTCTACGGCGCGGGGCGCGACTACCGCGCTCTGCCGTTTGACGAGCTGAAAACCGTCAGCCTGTCGCTTCACAAAAAGACGCGCGCGGCGCATGCGCTTGGCGTGTGCGAAACGGCGCGGCAGATGGCGCGGCAGTTTGGCGCCGACGAGGCGCTTGCCGCCAGAGCCGGGATTCTGCACGATGTCACCAAGGCGCTGACCGGACCGCAGCAGCTGCTGCTGGCGGAAAAATATGACGTCCGGCTGACGGATTTTGAACGGGAAAACCGGCAGCTGCTGCACGCCAAAACAGGCGCGGCGATTGCGCGGGCGCTGTTCGGCGAGTGCGAGGCGGTTTGCAGCGCGATTGCGTATCACACGACCGGAAAACCCAATATGACAACATTGGAGAAAATTGTCTATCTTGCGGATATGATCGAGCCGAACCGCACGTACCCCGGTGTGGAATCCATCCGGGCGGCGGCGCGGCTGGATCTGGACGCGGGAACAGAGCTTGCGCTGGAGCGCACCATCTGCCATTTGCAGGAGGAAGGCTTCGCCGTGTGCGAAGACTCGGTGCGGGCGCGCGATTTTCTCCTGCGCGAAAGGAACCTGACAAAGCATGAAGCATAACTCCCACCATGGACATTTTGAAGCGCCGCGGGAAAAGCGGCGTCTGACCGGTAAGCAGAAGGGCATCATCGGCATTGTTCTGGCACTTGCCGTTCTGGCGGGCGCGGCGGTCGGCATCTATAAAACACTGGTAAAGCCGCCCGAGAAGCCGCAGCCGGTTCTGGAAGAAACACATGATACGGACACGCAGCCGGAGCCGGAGGTCAAAAAGCCGACGGTCAAGCACGTCGTGACAAAGGTCGATGAGGAAACGGGCGAGGAAGTGGAGGAGGAAGTCGAGCTTCCCGCCAGCCATCAGACCGGCGTCTACAATATCCTGATCTGCGGCACCGACGATGACGGTTACCGCACGGACACCATCATCGTCGCGCATCTGAACGAAACGACGCACGACGTTGCACTCATGAGCGTGCCGCGCGATACGGTGGTTCTGAACGGCAGCGGCGGCATTATGAAGATCAACTCCGTTTACGCCGGCGGCGGCGCCGACGGCATGGCGCGGCTTTCCAAACGGCTCGGCGCGATGCTGGGCTTTGAGCTCGACGGTTATGTGCTGGTGAATCTGGAGGCGTTCCGCGAGACAGTCAACCTGGTCGACGGCGTGGAATTTGACGTGCCGCAGGATATGTATTATGACGACCCCTCGCAGAACCTGCATATCGATCTCAAGGCGGGCAAGCAGACGCTCGACGGCGAGAAGGCGATGGAACTGGTCCGCTTCCGCAAGGGCTACGCCTCGCAGGATATCCAGAGGACAAAGGTCCAGCAGGAGTTTCTGCGGGCGCTGGCAAAGAAGGTGCTGAGCGTTTCGAGCCTGACGAAGATCAAGGAGCTTGCGGATGTGTTCAGCACCTATGTGACGACGGACCTCACGGTCGGCAACATGCTCTATTTTGCGCAGTCGCTGATGAAGTGCGACTTTGATGCAATGAAAACGTATACGTTAGAGGGTGAGGGCGCCATGATCAACGGCGTATCGTATTACCCGCTGTACGCCGGAAAGCTCGTGCAGGTCGTGAACGAATCGTTCAACCCCTACGACGCGCCGGTCACGCTCGATACGGTAAGCGTGATCACCCCGGACCTTGCAAGGACCTATCAGAAGCAGACCGCGCCGGAGCCGGAAACGCCGGAGAGCTCCGAGGAGCAGCCGCCGGAAAACCCGGACGAAGAAAACCCGGAGGACCCGGACGCGGAAAACCCGGATAACACGGAGGACCCGGACGCGGAAAACCCGGACAACGCGGAGAATCCAGATACGGAAAACCCGGATAACACGGAGGAGTCCGACGGAACGCTGCCGGAGAATCCGGAAGACGCTCAGCCCGGCGAGCCGGAAATTCCGGAGGACAACTGGCTCGGCAAGGCAGACCTCTGGTCAGAAGAAACACAGACGGATCAGACGCCGTAATGCAAAGAAGAAAGGAAGAAAAGCATGATTCCAGCAAAAGAGGTGGCGGCAATCGCCGCAAAGGCGCTCGACAGCAAGCTCGGCAAGGACATCAGCCTGATTGAGATTACCGACGTTTCGACGCTCGCAGATTATTTTCTGATCTGCACGGCGACGAGCAACACACACGTCAAAACGCTCTGCGACGCGGTGGAAGAGGCGATGGATGCGGCGGGTGAGCCGCTTCTCAATCGCGAGGGGCACCGCGGCGGCACGTGGGTGCTGATGGACTTTGGCTGCGTGGTGGTGCATGTGTTCACGGCGGAGACGAGAAGCTTCTATGATCTCGAGCGGCTCTGGCAGGACGGTAAGGTTGTCAATCTGTCTTCGATTTTGACGCACGACGCTTGACAAATCGGGCGAAACTGCGTACAATAGCGGGGTAATATCGATAAACGCTTTGACGGAGAACAATGCGCGCAATTCGTCTTTCAGAGAGTCTGCGGTCGGTGCAAGCAGGCAAGACGCGGCGCGAAGCTCCCTCCCGAGCGGTCTTCCTGAACGCAGTAGGGAAGAACGGCTGACCGCGTGAGAGGTCACTGAGCGTCATGGAAATGACGGAATCAGGGTGGTACCGCGTACATTTACGCCCCTGACTGCACAGCAGTCAGGGGCGTTCGTTTTTGCCTGTTAATTACGAGACAAAGGAGTCTGTTATGAAATACGATTTTGCAGCCATTGAGGCAAAGTGGCAGAAAAAGTGGGAAGAGACGAAGCCCTATGCCGCCATCACCGGCGATCCCAGACCCAAGTTCTACGGTCTGATCGAGTTCCCGTATCCGTCGGCAGCGGGTCTTCATGTGGGGCATCCGCGTCCCTTTACGGCAATGGACATCATCTGCCGCAAAAAGCGCATGCAGGGCTACAACGTCCTTAACCCCATCGGCTTTGACGCCTTCGGTCTGCCGACCGAGAACTTCGCCATCAAGAACCACATCCATCCCGCCATCGTCACGC
>CALERM010000044.1 GCA_937907715.1 uncultured Clostridia bacterium | reverse complement strand
CAGCGCAAAAATTCCTCGCCGCCGGTCACATCGCCAGTTTTCAGATACACCCTAGCAAGCGACACCGTGCGCATGCCCTTGGTTGTGCCGCCGCCCACGCCGCAGAAAACCGGAATGTAGGACGCTTTGATGATTGCGTCGCTGATTGCCTGCTGGGGCGTGAAGGGGTAGACGGCGAAGACCGCGTCGGCGTCGCAGTTGCGGATGATGGCAAGGTCGGTTGTAAAGACAAAGCTTTTGATGCGCCTGCCGTTAATCACGATGCCGCTTGCCTGAAAGACGGTGTCTGGAATTCTCAGGATGTTTTTTTCAGACGGCTGTCGATCTGCGGCAGTTGGCTGAATGCTTCCTGCATGGCAATGCTCCTTTCTTTTGCGCTGTGCCGGAATCCCGGTAAGAGGCGGATACATTCTTTTTATACCAGAGTACCACAAGCGATTTCTGTCAGAAATGGTCACTTTGGATGATGTGCCGGAAAATGCGACAAACAGGACGCTTTGCCCGGGCGTGTTTGTTCCTGCTTTCGTGAATGCAGACGGAAGCGTCAATGGAGAAAGGAGGGTCTGGAGAAACAGCTCAGAATTGCAGCAGCGTCCGGCAGGCGGTTTCCAGCGCTCGCAGCTGTGCAACTGCGGCTGCGCGGGTATCGGCGTTCGCGCTGAGATAGAGCTTGAGCTTCAGCTCGGTGCCGGAGGGGCGGACGACGACAGATGCGCCGCCGGTGAGTCGGAAGGCAAGCACGTCCGAGCGCGGAAGACCGGTCGGACCTGTCAGATAGTCGGTGATTGCGGAAACGGAGAGGGAGCCGATGCTTGCCGGCGGATTTTCCCGCAGGCGCTGCATGACAGATGCTATCTGCGCCATTGCGTCCGCGCCGGAGAAGGCGAGGCTTAGCTGCAAATGGACATAGCAGCCGAAGCGCTCGTAGAGCGCGTCGATGGCGCTGGCGAGCGTCATGCCGCGCTTTTGATACCAGCTTGCTGCCTTGCAAAGAAGGGCCGCGGCGTTGACGCCGTCCTTGTCGCGCACGTGCGTGCCGGAGAGCAGGCGATAGGAGCCCTTGTCCGGGACGGCGACGCCGCAGCGGTCGTAATCCGGGTCGGTGCCGATGAGAAGATCGGGTTTTACGATTCGGCTCAGCTTGAGTCCTTTCTGCATTGCCTCGCGGATTTCGGGGTTCGGATACGGACAGGTCGGGAAATTGCCGTCCGTCTCTGCCTGCTCAGGGACGAGCGTGAGGTCGTTTTTGAAAAGCTTCTCCACGCACTCTTTTCCAGAGCCGTTGAGGGGTGTATAGACAAGCTTCAAGCCGGAAAGACCGTCTTTCGTGACGCGCAGGGAAAGAATGCTGTCTATGTAGGCGTCCAGCAGCTTGTCCGGGATCCAGTGGATGCTGCCGGAGGCGAGGAGCGCGTCAAAGTCGCCGGAGCAGATATTGCCAAAATAGGAACGGTTTCTGAGATCGGCTGCAATCTGCGCCACGCCCGCAGGCGTCAGCTGGCAGCCGTCGGAGCCGTAGACCTTGAAGCCGTTATACTGCGCGGGATTGTGGCTGGCGGTGATGCAGACGCCGACGCCGCAGGAAAGTGCGCGCACGGCAAAGCTCAGGGCGGGCACCGGTTCAAGGCGGGGATAGAGGCAGACTTCGATGCCGTTTGATGCAAAGACGGCGGCGGTTTCCCTGGCAAAGCGGGCGCTGCCGATTCTGCTGTCGTAGCCGATGGCGGCGCGTTTGGGCAGGACGGTTCCATTCAGGTATTCGGCGACTGCCTGCGCGGCGCGGCGGACGATGTGGACATTCATGCGGTTGGTGCCTGCGCCGAGAATGCCGCGAAGGCCGCCGGTGCCGAAGCTCAGCTCACAGCCGAAGACGACGCCGGTCAGCAGGAAGCCGCCGACGCGGACCTTGATGGTCGACTCCATGCCGGTGGGCATCGCGCCGTAGATCTCACCGTGAAGATTGCCCTCGTCGGCAATGTCGAGAAACTCCGGACGGATGCCTGCGTGACGACTTCGCCGTCCTTCGTGTAACGGTATTCTTCATCCAATGCGCACCCGGCGTCCTGCGCGGCTTTTTTCGCGGTCTCGACCCTGGAGGTCAGAGCGGCAATTTCGGAGACACAGTCGGACTTGCTTTCCAGATGGTAATCGAGCAGCCTCTTTGCGGTGTACTGCGAGAGGGTGAAGGCGTCGATGAGCTTGAGGATTGCTTTCTTTTCCTCCAGCTTTCCGTCCTTGTCGCGGCACTTGTCGAGCACCGAGACAACGTCTGCGGGAGTTTTGAGAATCTCGGCAAGACGCGCGGCGGGCGCGATTTGTAAAGACCTGCCGCGTCTTGACGTGCGGGACAATGCGTTTTATAATGACAGAAACTGCAAGTAAGGAGCGAGGAAGTATGGCGCTGCATAAATTTCTGATTGAACATGCCATCTGGCCGGCGATGGAAAAACGCAAGGGCAACAAGATCCGCGAAATCCAGCGGGCGCTGGAAAAAAGTCAGTATGAGGATGTGGCGGCGCTGCAGCGCGAGCGGCTGACGGAGCTTTTGCTGCACTGCAAGGCGCATGTTCCGGCGTATGAAAGCGTTTTGCCGGACGAAACTGCCATCCGGCAGGACCCGTATGCGGCGCTGCGGTGCGTGGCGCCTTTGGCGAAGCGGACCTTTCAGGCGGAGGCGGACGCGCATCTGGCGGACAATGTGCCGCAATCGGCGCGCATTGCAAACTGCACGGGCGGCTCGACCGGACAGCCGGTACGCTTTTTCATGACGAGAGCGCAGGTCGAGAGCTACGAGGCGGCAAGATGGCGGGGGCTCGGCTGGTATGGCATCACGCAGGGCAGCCGCAGCGTCATGCTCTGGGGAAGCCCGATCGAGCTTTCGCAGCAGGCGCAGCTCAAAAACCGGATCAAGGAGAGCCTGCTTAAAAACCGGCAGATTCTGTCGGCATATCACCTGAGCGAGCAGGAGCTTGCGAAGCAGGTCGCGTTTTTGAACCGGTACAAGCCGGAGTATCTCTACGGCTACGCCTCGATTCTTACGGCATTTGCGCAGATGATGGAGCACCAGGGGCTTTCTTTGAAGCTTTCTCTCAAGGCGGTCGTATCGACCTCGGAGACGCTCGAGCCGTGGCAGGAGGAGCTGCTGGAGCGGGTGTTCCGCTGCCCGGTCGCCAACGAATACGGCGCGCGCGACGCGGGGATTCTTGCCTACCAGTGCCCGGAGGGGGGCATGCATATCACGGCGGAAAACTGCGTGATCGAGGTGCTGGACCCCAAAACGCACGAGCCGCTGGGCGTGGGCAAAAGCGGCGTGCTGGCGGTGACGGATCTTCATAATTTTGTCCAGCCCCGGCTGCGCTATCTGCTCGGAGACGTCGCCGGGCTTTCGGGCGAAGCGTGCAGATGCGGGCGGACGCTGCCATTACTCACGCATGTCGAGGGACGCGAGGACGATCTGCTTCTGGGGCACGACGGCGTGCTGGTCCACGGCAATATCATCGGGCAGCTGCTGCGCCCGGTGCCGGGCGTGAGCGCGTTCCAGTTCCGGCAGAAATCGCAGCAGGAGGCACGGCTTTTCCTGGTCCGGCAGACGCCGGATGCGGAAATTGACGAGGCGTCCATTCTGGCGCAGATCAAAAAGGCACTGCCGGACACGGTGGTAACGATCGAGTATGTGGACGAGATTGCGCCCACAGCCTCCGGAAAGCTGCGCTATGCCATCCGCGAATGCCCGCTGCCGGGCTGTCAAAAAAGCTGACGCCTTTTCGATAGTTAAAGCGCCCCGCCGGAAGGCAGGGCGCTTTGCTCAGACTTTTCTTTTGTAGTTGCCGTAGATCACCGCGCCGTCCTTGGCGACGATGAAGGCGCGCGGGTCGTATTTCATGATGATCGCGCGGAGCCGGCCGATTTCGTATTTGGAGACGAGAATGTAAAACACATGAACGGGGTCCCCTGTGTATTCGCCGATGCCGTCCATGCGGGTGATGCCGCGATGCAGGTCGACGAGAATTTCATGCTCCATCTCGGGACTTAAGATCTTCGTGACGACTGTGACCTCGACGTTGATATTCTGCATGTGAAGCTTATCCATCGCGGTGGTGGAGACAAAGGAGAAGAGGATGGAGTAGATGGCGGTAGACAGGCTGAACGCGCAGGCACAGATGGCGTAGAGCATCAGATTCCAGCAGAGGTTGACATGCCCGATGCTGGTGTGGGAGCCGCTTTTGATCAGCATCATACCGAGCAGGTCCATGCCGCCAGAGGTGCCGCCCATCCAAAGAAGAAGCCCGATGCCGCAGCCGCAGAGCATGCCGCCGATGAGGCAGCGCGCGAGCTGGTCGCCGGAAAGAATGTCGGTACGCGGGACAAGGGAAAGAAACAGCGTCGTGCCGGTGACGGACAGGAGCGTTTTGAGGACCACGCGATGGTCGAGCCGCCGCCACGCCAGAGCCAGCATCGGAAGGTTGATGGCGTAGTTAATCAGACCTGCAATGTCAATGGCAGGCGCCCAGCCGGTTGCGCGCAGAAGGAAGGTACGGAGCAGCTGAGAAAGACCCATGATACCGCCGGTGTAAAGCCCTGCCGGGACGACGAAGAGGTTCATGCCGAGAGCGTACAGAAGCGTTCCGCCGAGAATGCCCAGACAGTGCAGAAGCTCGGATGCAGGGAAAAACTTCTTTTGCATGGATAATTGCACGATTTTTGCCTCCTTTGCTGCAAATGACGCAATTCATGCGTATGATAGCATGGAAAAGCAGGAAATGCAAGCCGGCATTCAGAAAAAATGCAATAAAAAAGTCCGCCCGAGGAGCGGACTTTTTTGATGCTTCGGGTTACGCGGGAAGACCGCAGAGCCTTCTGGAGATCAGGCGGTCAAAGAAGGTGATGAACGGTCCCAGACCCAGCGCGCAGATCAGCGTGCCGATGCCGACGACGCCTCCGAACAGCGCCGCGGCAATGGCGCAGATGGAGTCGGTTGCGATGCGGCACCAGAAGTAGGGGAGTTTGCTCTGGCGGCGGCTGAGGATGATCGACAACGCGTCGTAGGGCGCGATACCGGTGTCGGCAGTCTGGTACATGGATGCGCCGAGACTCAGAATCAGAACGCCGAGCACCATGATGCCGAGGCGGACGGGAAACGAAACATCGCCCCCGCAGAGCCATGGAATGCGGTACATCCGGGCGAGCAGCACCTCTGCGATGGGACCGATGCAGATCCAGTTGATAAAGGTGCCGAGCCCAATCATGCTGCGGGCGAGCAGAATCTCGACGATAAAATAGACGCTGTTGCACAGCAGCATCATGCGCGAAAGCCCCAGACCGGTTTGATCGCCGAGGGCGATGACGACGGAGGTGCTGGGGTCGTTGCCCATGCGAGAAAAGTCGAACAGGGCAACGCCGATGGAGAGAAGGACGATGCCGAGCAGCATGACAAGCACGCGGCGCAGCGTCAGATTGCGAAAGTTGGAAAGCATGAGAGACCTCCGGGAATTGGAAAGAATGCGCACGCAGTATAGCAAATGTGCGTGCAAAAATCAAGCGGCAAGCACCCGGCTGCCCTTACAAAAGAGCAACCGGATGCTTTGTTAG
>CALERM010000043.1 GCA_937907715.1 uncultured Clostridia bacterium | reverse complement strand
CCTTTTCCCAGTCCCACTGGTCGACGTAGACGGAGTGGAGGTTGTCGACCTCCTCATCGCGGCGGATGGCGTTCATATCGGCGAAAAGCCCCTTGCCGGGGTTAAACTCATAGCGCTTGAGCGCCAGGCGCTTCCACTTTGCCAGCGAATGGACGACCTGCGCGTTCACGCCGACATCCGGAATGTCGAAGCCCACCGGACGCTCATACCCATTCAGATTATCATTCAGACCGGAATTCTCCTCCACAAAAAGGGGTGCGGACACTCTGCGCAGATTCAGCGCATTGCCCAGATTGACCTGAAAGTTGCTTTTGATGAATTCAATGGCGCGCTGCATTTCATAGGTGGACAGCGGCGCGCGATATCCCTGCGGGATCACGAGCTTGCTCATAAAAATGGGCTCCTTTCTGAAAAATATGCCAAAATTATAGTATAGTTTTCCGAATTATGCAAGAGATATTTATGCAAAAGGGAAAACTTTGCCGCAGGCGGACGCAGGCGCTGTTTTTCTCCAAAACGCGCTTTTCTTTTGCCCGGATTTATAATACAATAGTATAGGATTCTTTCGGGCTTCCCGATCTCTATATACGACTGGGAGGGATTCTCTTTGCATACCGTTTTGCTGGTTTTTGACATCGGAACAAGCGGCTTGAAGGCGTCGCTGGTCGATGCGCATCTGAACATACTCCGGAACGTGACCACCACCTACCCCACCCACCGCCTGCCGGACGGCGGAGTCGAGCAGGACGCCGCCGACTGGTGGATGAGCGCCGTGCGCGCAATGCTGATGCTGCGCGAGCTGGTGCCGGAATATCTCAAGCAGGTCGACGCCATCGGCGTTTGTGGGCATATGCTGGGGCTTCTGCCGATGGACCGCGAGGGTCAGGTGCTGCGCCCGGCGATGATCCGGCGCGACACACGCGCGAAGCTTGTGACCGAAACGCTGCTGGACCGGTTCGGCGCAGACTATTTCTACCGCATTTCCGGCAATGTCCTCACACCGAACCTCACGCTTTCCAAGGCGGTCTGGCTGCACGAAAACGAGCCGGAGGTCTATGAAAAAACCGTCCGGTTCCTGCAATGCAAGGACTATCTCGTTTACCGGCTCACGGGCAGCATGGACTCGACCGATTTCTCGGATGCCTCGCGCGCGGGTCTGATGAATCTGCAGACGCGCGACTACGACTATGAAATGCTTCAAAATCTTTCGCTTCATGCGGAGAAATTCCCGACCATCCGCCCCGGCTGCTCGATCGCCGGGCATTTGACCGAGGAGGCGGCATACCATCTGGGGCTGCGTGCGGGAATTCCCGTTTCTGTCGGCGGCGGCAGCGGGATGTGCGAAAGCGTCGGTGCAGGTGTCGCGGAGGACGGCGCATATTATATGAGTCTCGACACCGCCGCCTGGATTGCCGGGCAGACAAGAGAGCCGTTTTTCGACGCGCAGCGGCGGCTGGGGCACATCTGCACGCTCGACGGCAGAAGCTTTTCGGTCTTCGGCGCGATGCGCTGCGCGGGCAAATGCGTCAACTGGGCGCAGAAGCTTTTCGAGGTTGGCTCGCCCAGAGCCTTCGACGCCGCCGCCAGCAACATTCCTGCCGGCGCGGAAGGGCTGATCTTCCTGCCCTACTTGGAGGGCGAGCGCTCGCCCATTTACGACGAGCAGGCGCAGGGCGTCTTCTTCGGCATAACCCAGCAGCACCGGCGCGAGCATTTCCTGCGCGCGGTTCTGGAAGGCGTCGGCTGCGGGCTGAGTCAGATTCTGGACGTGCTGCGCAGCACTGGCGAGATCACGGATCTTCGCATCATCGGAGGCGGCGTCAAGTCAAAGGTCTGGAAGCAGATCATTGCCGATCTGTGCGAGGTGCAGCTGCACGATGTGACCACATTCTCCGATTCTGCCGCAACACTCGGCGCAGCGGCTGCCGCGGGTGTCGGCATCGGGCTGTTTGAAAGCCTCTCGCAGGCGGTTTCCGGCATTGCGCAGGCAAGCGTTCTATCTCCGGACGAGCTGAATTTCGCCGCCTACCGGGCGCTGCGTGCGCGCTACGACCGGCTCTACCCTGCCCTGTCGCCCATCTTCCATATGTAAAAAGCAAGCCCGCCTGCGAGACTTTTTCCATCTCGCAGGCGGGCATTTTCTCAAAGCTCAGTGTTCCTCCCAGTCAAGGCTTCTGCCGACTGCCTTGTGCCAGCCGCGCAGGAGCTTTTCTTTTTTCTCTGCCTGCATCTGCGGCTCAAAAGTCACATCGCAGTGCCAGAGGCTTTGAAGCTCCGCGCAGTCTCTCCACACGCCGACGGCAAGCCCTGCCAGATATGCAGCGCCCAGCGCCGTCGTCTCGCGGATGACCGGTCTTCGCACCGGCTTTCCGAGGATGTCTGCCTGGAACTGCATCAGAAAGCTGTCGCGGCTCGCTCCGCCGTCGACTCTGAGCTGCGAGAGCGTCACGCCCGCGTCCTTTTCCATCGCGTCGACCAGGTCATACGACTGATATGCAATCGACTCCTGCGCAGCTCTTATGATATGCTCGGGCTTTGTGCCGCGCGTAAGACCGACGAGCGCGCCTCTTGCGTACATGTCCCAGTGCGGCGCGCCGAGTCCGGTGAAGGCAGGCACCAGATACACGCCGCCCGTGTCCGGCACCTTGGATGCAAAATACTCCGCGTCCGGCGCCTCCCGGATAAAGCGCAGCTCATCGCGCAGCCATTGAATGACCGCGCCGCCGACAAAAATCGACCCTTCGAGCGCGTACTGCGCCCGTCCGTTCAAGCCGACGGCAATCGTCGTCACCAGACCGTGCTCACTTTCCATGGCAGTCTTGCCTGTGTTCATGAGCAAAAAGCAGCCCGTGCCGTAGGTGTTTTTTGCATCGCCCGGCGTGAAGCAGCACTGCCCGAACAGCGCCGCCTGCTGGTCGCCCGCGATGCCCGCAATCGGCACCTGCACGCCCTGAATGTTGCACGTGCCGTAGACCTCGGAGGAATTGCGCACCTCCGGGAGCATCGACGCCGGAATCTGAAGCGCCTCAAGAAGCCGCTCGTCCCAGCGAAGGCTGTGGATATCAAAGAGCATTGTCCGCGAGGCGTTCGTGTAATCGGTGATGTGAACCCTGCCGTCGGTAAGCTTCCAGACAAGCCAGGTATCGACCGTGCCGAACAGCAGCTCGCCCCGCTCGGCTTTTTCGCGCGCGCCGGGGACGTTATCGAGAATCCATTTGATCTTCGTGCCGGAAAAATAGGCGTCCAGCACCAGACCCGTGGTCTTTTTGATGTAGTCCTTCAGCCCGCGCTTTTCCAGCTCATCGCAGATCGAGGCGGTCCGCCTGCACTGCCAGACGATGGCGTTGCAGATGGGCTTTCCGGTCGTTTTGTCCCAGACGACGGTCGTCTCGCGCTGGTTCGTGATGCCGATGGCGGCAATGTCCCGCACGTGGATGTCAGACTGCGAAATGACCTCCATCATCACGCCGTAGATGCTGGAATAGATCTCCATCGGATTATGCTCCACCCAGCCGGACTGGGGATAATACTGGGTAAACTCCTTCTGCGCAACCGAGACGATGCTCTGGTTTTCGTCAAACAGAATTGCGCGGCTGCTGGTCGTGCCCTGATCAAGGGCGAGAAGATAACGCGGCATGGCGCTGCTCCTTTCCAATTCTTATCTCAAAGCGTTTTGATGCGGTATTCAAAATTTTCGCAGAGTAAAACCGTTCCCTCGCGGATGCCGTCCGGCAGCAGCGCCAGCGCCACCTCTATGCGCGTTCCGCTCTCAGACACCAGCACCGCGTAGTCGCCCGCAATCTCGGCGACGGTGCGTTCAAAGATCATGCTGTCTCCTTCCCGCCGCACAGCGCGGCGCAGTTTTCTGCATCTACTATATCATACTTTTTTCGTTTTTGCACAACCTATTGCAAATTGAACCTGGGAGGAATGACCCATGAACCACGATACGAAGGCGCTGCTGCTCGAATGCGGCGCGGGCGTGCAGATGGCGCTCGGCGCTATTGACGACGTGCTCGGTCAGACGCGCGACAAGGCGCTCGAGCAGGCGCTTCTGACCTGCCGCGAAACCCACCGCGCGCTGGAAAAGCAAACGAAGGCGCTGCTCGCCGCCGAGCACATCCCCGAAAAGGGTGCAAATGCGATGGCGCGCGGCATGTCCTGGCTGAAAACCAGTGCAAAGCTCGCCGTCTCCCCTGCCGATGAGACCGTCGCCGACCTCATCACCGACGGCTGCAATATGGGCGTCAAGTCCCTCATCCGCTACCGCAACCGCTATCCGAACGCCAGCGAAACGGCAAGAACCATTGCCGGACAGCTCATCGACTCCGAGCAGCTTCTTTGCAAGTCCATGCAGCCGTACTTGTAAATTGCACGATTTTTTGCGCGCGTCACAAAATTTTCTGATTGTGATTTTTCCCTGCGTGGTGTATAATGGAAGCATCCAAAGAGCAAGGGGGAATCATCCATGACAAACAAAGTGATCACCATCAGCCGGCAGTTCGGCAGCGGCGGCAGAACCATTGGCAAAAAAGTCGCCGAGAAGCTCGGAATTCCCTACTATGACAAGGAGCTGGTCGATCAGGTAGCAAAGGAAAGCGGCTTCTCGCATGAGTTCATTGAGGAAATCGGCGAATACGCCTCCGTCACCAGCAGCTTCCTGTTCAATATCGCGGTCTCTGCCCACCCGATGGGTCTGATCGACACGATGTCTGTTTCCGACAAGCTCTACGTCTGCCAGACCAACGTCATCCGCGACCTGGCGGCAAAGGGTCCGTGCGTCATTGTCGGTCGCTGTGCGGACTTCATCCTCAAGGACCGTCCCGACACGCTGCATATCTTCATCCATTCCGATATGGAGCATCGCGCCGAGCGCATTGTCCGCCTGTATGGCGAGACGAAGCAGACCCCGCAGAAGCGTCTGCAGGAAAAAGACAGCAAGCGCAAGGTCTATTACAAGCACTATACAAACTGCAACTGGGGCGAAGCGGAGAACTACGATCTGTGCCTCGACTCCGGCACGCTGGGTGTCGACAAATGCGCAGATATCATCTGCGATGTGGCGCTCATGCCGTGACAGCTGCAAGCCAACCGGCCGTGGAAACACGGTCGGTTTTTTTATGGTACAAAAGCATGGAAAGCGCCATTTCCCTGCCCTTCCGGACATTCAAAAAACAACGTGCAAAAACGCGGGACAGGAAAGCTCCTTGTCCCGCATTTTGCGTATGGGCTATTATTTGATCGAAGCACGCATGAATCAGCGCTCCTGCGGCATCTGCCAGGCGCCGATATCAGTATGCAGCAGATGGTGCGAGCGCTCAGACAGGGGCTTTCCCAAGAACTCCGTGTAAAGCGCCTGCACGTCCGGGTTTTCGTGGGAGAAACGGAGCGCTGCGTTGCGGTCCAGTCCCCACAGGACGTTTCCGCGCTGCGAAGCGCACTCGACCCCGTCGTGGATCGGCTGCCCGCCGCCGCCCGCGCAGCCGCCGGGACACGCCATGACCTCGACAAAGTCATACTGCACGCGACCGGTCTCGATCGCCTCCAGAAGCTTCCTGGCGTTGCCGAGCCCACTGACGACCGCCGTGCGGACCGTGCCCGCGCCGGGAATGTCGAAGCTCGCTTCCTTCCAGCCCTGCATGCCGCGCACGGCGGTAAAGGCATCCGGGTCTGGATTCTTGCCGGTCACAAGATAATACGCACTGCGAAGCGCCGCGTCCATCACGCCGCCCGTTGCGCCGAAGATCACCGCCGCGCCCGTGCCGGAGCCGAGCGGGCTGTCAAAGCCGCTTTCCTCCAGGGTCGCCGGGTCGATCATCGAGCAGCGGAGCATCCGCACGAGCTCGCGCGTGGTGATGACCACGTCGACATCCGCATCGCCGCAGGCGTCTTTCATCGTCGAAAGCGCCGCTTCTGCTTTCTTGGACGTGCACGGCATGACGGAAATGACGCGAAGGCTTCTGGGGTCGACGCCGATTTTTCCGGCAAAGCAGCGCTTCGCCACCGCGCCGAACATCTGCTGCGGCGATTTCGCCGTGGAAAGGTTCCTGGCAAACTGCGGGAACTGTCCCTTCACGAACCGCACCCAGCCGGGGCAGCAGGAGGTGAACATCGGCATGGGGTATTTCTCGCGGTGCGTGAAGCGCTCAATGAACTCGCTGCCCTCCTCCATGATGGTAAGGTCGGCGCTGAAATTGGTGTCGAAGACGTAGTCAAAGCCGAGCTGGCGAAGCGCGGAAGCAAGCACCCCCGGCGTCGCCTGCGCAGGAGACAGTCTGAAATACTCTGCCCACGCCGCGCGGACGGCTGGCGCGACCTGCACGACGGTGGTCAGCGCAGGGTCTGCGAGCATGCGGTACACGTGATCGGTATCATCGCGCTCTTCCAGTGCGCCGACCGGACAGTGGGTCACGCACTGCCCGCAATAGGTGCAAAGAGAGCTTGACAGACTGTTTGCCCTTGCCGTGCCGACGGTAGTCCGCGAGCCGGTTCCGACCAGGTCCCAGATGTGCATACCCTGCATCTTATCGCAGACCTGCACGCAGCGCATGCATTTGACGCAGCGGTTTTCAAAGCGCAGAATGGGCGCGGAATAGTCGACCGGCGCCGGGCGCAGCTTTTTCTGATAGGGCGCGCCGAGTAAATTATAGTCGTTGGCGAGCTTCTGAAGCTTGCAGTTGCCGCTGCGCGTGCATTTGACGCAGTTGACATCATGCTGGCTGAGAAGCAGCTGGAGATTGACGCGCCGCGTCATGCGCACCTTCTGGGAGTTGGTGTAGACGATCATGCCCTCGCGCACTTCGTTGTCACACGCGGCGACAAGCGGTTCCTGTCCTTCAATTTCGACCATGCAGATGCGGCAGGCGCCGATTTCGTTGAGGTCCTTGAGATAGCAGAGCGTCGGAATATCGATATTGACCGAACGCGCGGCGTCTAAAATACTGGTTCCTTCCGGAACACAGACGGCTTTGCCGTTGATTGTCAAGCTTACCATCTTTCAATCCTCCCTCCCTTGAAGATGCCGTAGCCGAAGTGGTCGCAGCGCAGGCATCTGGCGCTTTCCGCGCACGCCTCTTCGTGCGTCATGCCGCATTCGATGTCTTCAAAATCGCAGTTGCGCTGCGCTGCCTCGCGCTCTTTTGTGTTGACGCGCCCGCGCGCGGGACACACATCGAGGTGCGGCGCGGGGATTTCCACATCGGTGCGGATTTCATGGTGGAAGCCGAGCTGCTCGTCAATGTTGGCAGCCGCAACCTTGCCCGCCGCAATCGCGCGGATGGCGGTGGCCGGACCGGTCACGCAGTCGCCGCCGGCGAAGACATTTTCCATGTTGTCGACCTGACTGGAGCTTTCCGTCAGAAACGTTCCGCGCTTGATCGGGATACCGGTCTGCTCGAAGCCCGCAATCTCCACGCCCTGTCCGATGGCGACGACGATGAGATCTGCCGGGATGCGTTCTTCGGGCTGGTCTGCCGTCTCCGGGCGGGGTCTGCCGGATTTATCCGCGAAGCCGATGATCTGCGGCTGGACCCAAAGGGCGGTCGCCTCGCCGGCTTCATTTGCCTCGATGCGAACCGGCGCGCAGAGCTCGCGGATTTCTGCGCTCTCGGCAATCGCGCCCTGCACTTCGTCCGGAAGCGCCGTCATATCCGCGATTCTGCGGCGGTAGACGCAGGTGACGCTGGCGGCTCCCAGACGCACCGAGCTTCTTGTCACGTCCATCGCCACGTTGCCGCCGCCGATGACCACGACGTGCTTGCCGGTAAAGTCGGGCATCACATCGTCCCCGATGGCGCGCAGCATCTCGACGGCAGACATGACGTTTTTGCTGTCTTCTCCCGGGATGCCGGTCTTTTTGTCCGTGTGCGCGCCGATGGCAACATACAGGCAGTCATAGTCCTTGTGCAGCTGCTCAAAGGAAATGTCCTTGCCGATCGTCACGCCGGTATGGACCTCCACGCCGGTGGACAAAATAGAGGAAATCTCGGCGTCGAGCTTTTCGCGCGGGAAGCGGTAGGCGGGAATGCCGTAGCGGAGCATGCCGCCGAGCTGCTTCTTTTCTTCAAAGATCGTCACGCCATGCCCCATCAGGCGCAGATAATACGCACAGGAAAGACCGCTGGGACCTCCGCCGATGATAGCGACGCGCT
>CALERM010000042.1 GCA_937907715.1 uncultured Clostridia bacterium | reverse complement strand
TACCGTCTCCACATGCGCGCACCTTGGGAACAAATCGAAACAGTGCGCCTTCTTTGCCGCATACCCTTTTTCCCGGAGGCGCGATACATCGCGCGCCAACGTCGCCGGATCGCATGAGACATAGACAATCCGCGCAGGCGCCATCTGCGCCATCGCTGCAATCACGTCCTCGCTCACGCCCTTTCTCGGCGGGTCAATGACGATCACGTCGGGTCTGACGCCCTCTTTGGCAAACCTCGCGGCAGCCTCGCCTGCATCTGCGCAGAAAAATTCTGCATTGGAAATTTCGTTGCGCGCTGCGTTTTCCTTTGCGTCGCGGATTGCCGCGTCCACGATTTCCACGCCGTAGACCTTTCTCACATGCCGCGCCAGACACAGCGTAATCGTGCCGCTGCCGCAGTATAAATCCAGCGCCGTTTCCTCGCCGCGCAGACCGGCAAATTCGATGGCTTTTTCATACAGCCGCTCCGCCTGAGCATGATTGACCTGATAGAATGCTGCGGGCGAAAGCCGGAACGTCAACCCCAGCAGCGTATCATAAAGCGCGCTGTCCCCAGTAAGCGCTTCAAAGCGCTCGCCGAGGATAACGTTGCTCTTTTTCGTGTTGTAATTGACGACGATGCCGCCGACCTCCGGCATTTGCTCAAGGATTGTCCGGACCAGTGTCTCTTTTTTTGCAAGCGTCTTTGCATTTACCACCAGGCAAAACAAGACCTTCCCGTCCCTGCTTGCCGTGCGCAGATAGATATGACGGACCACGCCCGTGTGCGTCCGCTCGTCATACGCCGCAATGTTCTCCTGCTTCATCCAGCGCAGCACCGCTTCCCGCGCCAGATTGGCACTTTCCGGCTGGATTTTGCAGTCGGCGATGGCTATGACCTCATGACTGCCCGCGCGGTAAAAGCCCGCAACCGGCTTGCCGTTTTGCGTCTGCACCGGGAACTGGACCTTGTTGCGGTAGCCGTATATGCGCTCGCTTCCCGTGATCTGCAAATCCGGAAACTCCACACCGCCGATGCGCGACAGCGCGTCCTGCACGCGCTTTCTTTTCTGCTCCAGCTCGCAGGTATAGTCCATGTGCCAGAACACGCAGCCGCCGCAGCGTCCGAAATACGGGCACTCCGGCTTCACGCGATGCTCGGACGGCTCCAGAACACGCACGAGGCTTGCATACGCGCAGGTTCTCCCAACGTGGCCGACTTTGATCTCGCAGGTCTCTCCCGGAATCACGCCCGGCACAAACACGACCTGTCCGTCAATGCGCGCCACACCCGCACCCTCGGCGGTCAAGCCGGAAATTTCCGCGCGGTAGGTCTTGTTTTTCTCCATTACTTTCTCTCCGTGTTTCACGTGAAACATTTCACGCATCCAGCCGTTCACCGGTCCGCGCGTCAAAGCGATAGACGTTCTCGTGCTGCGTCTCACCGTCGCTGTCGGCATACCGCTCCGTTACCGTATATGTCACCGACAGAATGCCGCCCTCCAGACTGGCGGTATAATCTCCATCCAGAAATGCCATCGTGTGCCGCTCCTGCGCCGCCTCATAGACCGTCGTCCCCATGTAGTCCTGTAAATTTTCCTGCAATTCCGTAAAGACGACATTAATTTTATGCTCCACGTCCTCCGAGCCGAGCCGGAAATAAGGAAGCACCAGCGACATGCTGACAATCTCCTCCTGGTCCACCTGCACCTCATACGGCTCGTCCGTAAACGTATCCGGAACAGGCAAATCCGAGGCATCTTCCTCCGAAGACTCGCCGTCCACAACCGGCTTTTGCCCTTCCACAACGCTCGGCAGCGTCACAATATTCTGCGTATCCGCCTGCACGTCAGATTTCTGTGTCTGGTTCTCTTCAACCGGCACAGCGGGCTTCTCCTGCGTCGAAGCGCCATTTGCCGTGCAGGACGTCAAAAACAGTAACGCAGCGCAGACAGCCGCGATCTTTCGTTTCATTTGTATCACCTCACCAAAAGTTTACCATAGAACCCGGCTTGTGTAAAG
>CALERM010000041.1 GCA_937907715.1 uncultured Clostridia bacterium | reverse complement strand
CATAAAGGCAAGACCCTTATCGGCTCTGGTTTCTTCCATATCAGTGCATCTCCCGGATGATGGATTTGAGGTAAGCGCTGAACTGCTGTTCGATCATGCGCCCCGTTTCGCTGACCTCCTCGGTCGTGAGCGGCTGGTCCAGCATCCCAGCCGCCATGTTGGTAATCACCGAGAAACCGAGCAGCTCCAGTCCGCAGTGCGCCGCCGTGAGCGCCTCTGTGACCGTCGACATGCCGACCGCATCGCCGCCCAGAATCCGGATTGCGCGGATTTCCGCCGGCGTTTCAAACTGCGGTCCCGGCATGAAGAAGTAGACGCCCTCGTGGACACGAAGCTCTGTGTTCTTTGCCAGCCGCAGCGCAAGCTCGCGCAGGCGCGGGGTGTACATCCGGCTCACATCAAAGAAGCGGTCTCCAAACTCAGGAAGATTTTTTCCGCGCATCGGGCTTGCGCCGTTTAGCTTGATGTGATCGGAGATCACCATGATATCGCCCGGGCGGTAGCCCTCGTTCACGCCGCCGGCCGCGTTCGTGACAATCACCTGCTTTGCCCCCAGCAGCTTAAAAAGCCGCACGGGGATGGACAGCTGCTCAAAATCGTAGCCCTCGTAGGAGTGGAACCTTCCTGACATGCACACAAGCTTCTTTCCTTCCAGCGTGCCGAAGATCAGCTTTCCGGCGTGGTCCGGCGCGGTGGAGACAAGAAAGTTCGGAATCTCCCGGTAGTCCAGCGTCACGGGGTTTTCGATCTGCCCGGCAAGCGGTCCCAGCCCTGTCCCCAGAATCAGCGCGATCTCGGGTGTAAAGGGCGCTCTTGCCTTGACGTATTCGGCGGTTTTTTCATAAAATGCAAACGGCTCGTTCATGCGGCACCATCCTTTTCGTTTTCTTCATCATACCAGATGAACCTGCGAACCGCAACCCATTTGACATCCGGTCTCTCCTCTGCTATGCTGAAAAAAACGAAACGGGAGGGTTCCTTATGCGCTACAGCATTCGCGCCGCACTCACCACGCTGCTGGTCGGTTTCGCCGTATGGTGGTTTACGCCCGGGTACAGCCTTGCGTCCGTCGCCGCCGTCGCCGTGATGGGCGCGTTCATTTTAGAAGCCGGAAACCAGAAAGACGGTCCAAAAGACGACGAAGATATCCCCAAGGACAACCTGAAGCCGTAACGAAACAGCCGGTAAGCAGCTTGCTTACCGGCTGTTCAGCGTGTCAAAAAAGTCTTTTTGACACGCTGCGCACTTTTTCAAACTTTAAAAAAGTTTGAAAAAGTGATTGATTGAACGCGAAAGACACCCCTGATGGGTTTCTTTCACACTATCTTCCTTTCCGAAGTCGTTGATTCGAAAGTTTTTCGGCAGCCTGGCAGCCGGTAAGCAGCTTGCTTACCGGCTGTTTTTCATGATTTCAAGCGCTCTCAGAAACACCGTTCGGTCGGGTTCGAACGTAATTTTCTCCGCCGCATCCGAGCACTTCACCCAGAGCGCCTCGCTGACCTCGCTTTGCTGCGCGCGCAGGTCACCTTCCAGATAGCGCGCCGGATAAAACCAGACGGTTCTGCGGTCGCCCTCCCGCGCCGAGGGAACGGGCAGCGGGCAGTCCTCCAGAAGCTCTGCGTCAATGCAGGTCTCCTCGCGCGTCTCGCGCAAGGCCGCCTGCAAAAGTGTCTCGCCCGGCTCCGCATGCCCCTTCGGAAACGACCAGCGGCTGCCCACGCGAATCATCAGAACCGTATCGCGCCAAAAGACGATTGCCCCGGCGGAGTCGGTCGTCCGGTCCAGCTCCCGGGATACAAGGCGCAGAACCTCCTGCGCCATCTGCTCGCGGTTTTCCTTCGTGACGGTCAGCACGCGCACGTTCGGATGCTTCCGGATGGCGTTTGTCAGCGGTGTGTCGGCAATTTTCTGCACCACGCCGAGAATCGGCACACTTCCGTCCAACAGCTCCAGAATCCGCGCGGAAAACTGCGCCGCAGCGCCTTCCATCCGTCCGACCTCGTCCATGAGAATCAGCCGCGACCGCTCCGCGTTCTCAAGCGCCTGCACGCCCGCCGTTTCAAACGCCCGCGGAAATTTTTCGATGCCGCGACCGCAGCCCCTGCGGATGCCGGCGCGGTTGAAATCGCCCATTGCGGGCGTCTCTTCCGCCGCCGCAAGCAGATAGACGGACATCGCGCCGTCCGGCAAATCCTGCACCGAAACGCTCCGGAAGCCGCCGGGATTTTTGATCTTCAGCGCGGCGAGCGTTTTCCGGACGATCGTGCTTTTTCCAACCTGCACGTCGCCGGTCAAAAAGATATGCATGTTCAGCCCTTTCTCGCTTTTTCCGTGCCTGCCAGCTGCGCGCGGCAGCGAATCAGCTCGGCGGCAATCGAGATGGCGATTTCCTCCGGCGTCTCGGCAAAAATCGGGATGCCGATCGGCGCATGGATGCGTGAAAGCTCCGGTTCCGGAATGCCGTGCTCCATCAGATACTGATTGGTTGCGGCAATCTTGTGCCGGCTTCCGATGCAGCCGACGTAGCACGCGGGCGTTTTCATCGCCTGCAATAAAACCTCGCGGTCCGCCTGATGCCCGGGGGTCATGATGACCACATAGTCGCGCGGCGTGATGTGGACCTTTTTCTCGATGTGGCAGTAGTCGCCAAAAATTACCCGTTCGGCAGCCGGGTAGTTTTCCTGTCTTGCGAAGTCCTCACGATTGTCGAACACCGTCACGCGGAAGCCGACGTTTGCCAGCACCGGCACGAGCGCCTTTCCCACATGCCCGCCGCCGAAGATATAAACCCGTCCCGCGCGGCTGATCGGCTCGACGTAATAAGACGGCTCGCCCTTCTGATAGACCGCGCTGCTGGTCAGCCACGGGCGGAGCATCTGCTCGTCCAGCTGCGCAAAGCGAAGCCCATGTGCTTCGTCGAAGGTTCCCATAGCAGTGATTTTCCCCTGCTCCATGCGGCTGACGAGCCAGGCGTCCTGCCCGCCGTGCAAAAGCTCCAGAATCGCGCGGACGAGCGCCGCGTCCTGCGGGTTTTTGCAGTCGAAAAAGCGGAAATACACCATGACGTTTCCGCCGCAGATCATGCCGATGTCGTTGACCTGATTGGGCGCCAGGCAGAACGCCTGACAATAGGACGCCCCCGTCCTGAAAAGCTTCAGCGCCCGCTGCTGCGCAATGCGCTCAACCGCGCCGCCGCCGATGGTCCCCAGCGCGGTACCGTCCGGGAACACCGCCATCTTCGCACCCGCGCCTCTGGGCGCAGAGCCGGACGAGGCAAGGATGCTGCAAAGCACGACGTTTTCTCCGCGTTCGAGCGCGTAAAGCACCTGATCAAACAGTTCTTTCATAAAATTTCCTCCGGAATATCCTTTGTGTCAATTGTAAAGCGCCCGAGCGCCTTTTTCTGCGGCAGGTAATACGGAAACTGCGCGTCGCCCGTCTCGATAAGTCTTGCGCGCACTGCCTCGCGCGTAAGCGTGCCGAGCGCGTCTTTGCTGTAGGTTTCAAAAAACCGCACCGCATCATCAAGGCTTCGCAGCGGCTGCCCCATTTCAAGCTCCCGCGTCTCGAGTGAAAACCGCACGCCTCGCGCGCGCAGATACTCTGCCGCCCGATCCGTCAGCTCGCCGCGCAGCGGCACGGCGGACATCGAAAACCGGTGGTGCGTGAACGCCTTTTTGATCACGATGATTCTGCCTGCGCAGCAGCGCTTTGCCATCGGCAGAATCTCCGGCATTTTTCCGAACAGGCAGAACACCATCGCATCGAAGCGCGTCTCGGGCGCATACGCCAGCAGGTCGGTCTGCACAATTTCCAGATTGGTTGCCTGTCTTTCTTCCGCCTGTGCGCGCGCAATATCCAGCGC
>CALERM010000040.1 GCA_937907715.1 uncultured Clostridia bacterium | reverse complement strand
GTAGACGCTCTCGAAGGTCCCGAGGCTTCCTGCAAACGAGCCGAGGCTTTGCAGATACTCCCGCTTTTCCACCGGGCGGACCTTCACGCCGAGCTTCATTGCCGCCATGCGGAGCTTTGCAAGGTGCTTTGCCGGAAAGTTATAGGCAAGAATCAGCTGCGTCATGTTAGCGCCTCCTGCGGCTTGCGAAGGAAGCCAAAGTAGACAATCATCGCGGCGATTGCCCAGAAGTAGACCATCATATACGGCTCTTCGAAGATATTTTCAAAGAAGCAGTGGACCAGCACGCCGCACAGCCCGCAGAACATACCGACGACAAGCGGATAATTGCGGCTCTGCTTCTTTTTCCACTGCACGCCCGTGCGGCAGATGCTCCGGCAGGAGGTAGCGATCATACCGAGCTGCATCACGATGAACGCGCCCAGCCCCAGATAGCCGGTCTCCACCATCGTCTTGAGATAGTAGTTGTCGATATAGAAGTACTGGATGTAGTCCAGGACCTTATTTTGCACGGCGACTGCGCCGCCGAACATGCCGTGCCCCACACCGGTCCAGACGCCGTTCGCCTCCAATAGCTCCAGACCTAGCGCCCATCTGCCGCCGCGTCCGCCGTTGGTGTTGGCGTCGACAAAGTCCTGCGTGAACAAAAATCCGATGCGCGTGCGCACAAACGGAACCAGCACCAGAAGCACCAGTCCCGCCGCCAGCGGCAGGAAAAGCCTGCGGTCGACGAGCAGAATGAACAGAATGATTGCCAGACCCATTGCGACCCACGCACCGCGCGACATCGTAAACAGGCAGGCAAAGCACATGCTGAACGCCGCGACCCACGCAAGAACCTTATATTTCGGTTTTTCCGCATAGTAGGCGAGTGCTGCCGTCATCGGAACGAACATGACCATGAAGTCTCCCATGATGTTGGGACTGCCGAAGATGGAGTAGACTCTTGTGCGCACTGCCGTCTCCGCCTGCGCCACCCAGCTGGCAGGCATGGGC
This sequence comes from uncultured Clostridia bacterium, assembly GCA_937907715.1. Lineage (GTDB taxonomy): Bacteria > Bacillota > Clostridia > Oscillospirales > Oscillospiraceae > CAG-170. The sequence goes on along the minus strand of CALERM010000040.1, from coordinate 4,827 downwards.
GCCTTGGTGATATACTGATAAATGCCGTGCAGCGAGAGTACGAACGAAAGCCCCACCAGCGTCAGATAGAGCGTCATGCAGTCGCGGTCGTTGCGGATCAGCCGCGTGACGAGATAGAACCACAGCAGGTACTGGCACGTTGCGCGGAAGCCTGCAATCTGAATGGAAAAATACGGACAGACGACGCACAAAAGCACGAAGCAGACTGTGAGGAAAACTGCCACCGGGAAATCGAGCGGATTGAGCTTCGGGGAAATAGCAGACGGCGTTTTTTTGCGCTCCCAGATCAGCCAGACGATGCAGAAAAGCAGCAGCGCCTCGTCCCAGACCGAAGAGACGACCGGAATCGCCAGCACATCGCGCAGCACGTAGTCAATAAGAACGTAAAGCCCGATGGCAAAGAGCAGAACCGCCGTCATGCCGCCGGAAAACAGCCAGCCGAAGATGCGGCTGCCGCGCCCGCAGGTAAAAACGGCGCGGTAAATTCGGTAGAGAACGGAGGATTCCATCCAACGTACGCCTGTCTTGCACGCGCACAGGCGCTCGTTGCAGCCGACAAGCAGGCGCTTCGTGCGGCTTTCGTCAATCTGCGTTGTGCCGGATGCAAGGCAGCGGCGCAGGAACGCGGCGAGCCGGCTGCTCTCCCAGCAGACCGAGATTCCATGGCGCACGTGGCTGCCGCCTGACACGCGGGAGAACCATGCAAAAATTGCAAGCGCCCACCGGTACAGGAAGCAGCCCTGCAGCAGGTTACCCATTGTCTGCCTCCATGTCTGAAATGATGCCGGTCAGCTCAAACTCGCTGGTTTTGAGAATGTATTCATAGCCCACGCGCACTTCCTGGCTGCCGACCGTCCAGACGTTGCCGGAGAAGGTCGCGGTCGCCTTGACGGTGACGCTGAGATCAACGTGACCGAGCGTGCGGACGGAGGAGACTGCCTCGCAGCCGGTGACCTCGGCAGAGACGAGCTTGGCGTTGTTGACAAGCTGCTTGCCGATCTGCGTTTCGGCAAACTGCGCGACCTCGTCGGGCTGGTCCTCAAAAAGAACGGTGAAGGTCATCTCATGAGAGTTGTCGGAAACCGAAGCCGCTGCCTTTTTGCCGACGAGCTTCCAGCCGACGGCTGCGACGACTGCCACAACGAGAACGATCACCAGAAGGTCAATCAGATTGATTTTGCCGAACAGACGACCCTTTTCATCAATAATTTTCATACGTGCCTCCAGTTACTTGGGATTTGGTTGATTCTGCATGGAAAATAGACTATAATAATACAGCCTGTGTGCCGGGAAAAACCGGCGCTCCCGATATTTTATCCCAAAACGGCAAAAGAAACAAGAGCCAGTTTCGGCTTGAGAGGTTTTTATGAAGATTATCCATCTGATTTCCGGCGGCGACGTCGGCGGCGCGAAGACGCACGTGCTGTCGCTGTTGGAAGGACTCGGCAGAACGCAGACCGTGCGCCTTGTGTGCTTCACGGCAGGCGCATTCGCAGACGATGCAAAGTCGATGGGCATCGATACGCTGGTGTTGGACGGCGGCGTCAGAAGCAGCATCCGCGCGCTCGAGCGCATGATTCAGGAAGAGCGCTTTGACATTGTCCACTGCCACGGCTCGCGGGCAAATATGATCGGCGCGATTCTGAAGCGGACGATCAATATTCCGATTGTCACCACCGTCCACTCGGACTACCGGCTCGACTATCTGGGGCGTCCATTTCACCGCCTCACCTACGGTACGATCAACACCATCAGCCTGCGCATGTTCGACTATCACATCGGCGTGTCCGACGCGATGGTGCAGCTGCTCATTTCCAGAGGCTTTAACCCGCAGAAGCTGTTTTCCATCTATAACGGCGTGGCGTTTCCGCCGGAAAAGCCGCGGCTTTCCCGTGAGGCGTACCTCGAGAGCCTCGGCGTAAGCTTTGATAAAGACACCGTTGTTTTCGGCATTGCCGCGCGCCTGAACCCCGTCAAGGACATCGCAACGCTGATCCGCGGCTTTGCGGGCGCGTGCAAAAGTTGCCCCAATATCCGTCTCGTCATCGCGGGAGACGGCGAGGAGCGGCAGATGCTGGAAGGTCTGGCGAAGGAAACCTGTCCGGCGGGAAGCGTTGTGTTTGCCGGTTGGGTGAAGGATACAGACAGCTTTTACCATGCCATCGACGTCAACATGCTGACGTCTCTTTCCGAAGGCTCGCCGTATGCGCTGGTCGAGGGCGCGCGGATGCGCTGCGCGACGATTGCGACAAGTGTCGGCGGCATTCCCTATATGATGGAGTCCGGCGTGACGGGGCTTTTGTTTACGCCGCGGGACGTTGAGACACTGACAGGCTATATGGTAAGGCTCGTCGAGAACCCGGCGTTCCGGAAAAAGCTCGGCGAAAACTTCTATGAAAAGGCGGAGCAGGTGTATTCCGCCGAGGCGACGGTCAGCCACCAGCTGGACATTTACCGGACGATTCTGCGGCAGACGGCGCGACCGAAGGAAAAACGCTGCGGCGTCATGATCTGCGGCGCCTACGGCAAGGGCAACGCCGGCGACGAGGCAATCCTGAAGGCGATTTTGCGCCAGCTGCAGCACATCGACCCCGACATGCCGGTCTGCGTACTGTCTCACAACCCGAAAGCGACGCGGCTGACGCACCACGTGGGCGCGGTGTATGTCTTCAATCCGTTCTCGTTCCTGCCGGTCATGCGCCGCACAAAGCTCTATATTTCAGGAGGCGGCAGCCTCATCCAGAATCAGACAAGCACCCGCAGCCTCAACTACTATCTGCTCAGCATCCGCCTTGCAAAGCTCACCGGAAACCGCGTTCTGATGTATGGCTGCGGCATCGGCCCCGTCAACGGCGAGGGCTGCCGCAAAAGCGCCGCGCGCGTCATCGACCGGAACGTCGACGCCATCACGCTGCGTGAGGATCTGTCGGCGCAGGAGCTGCGGTCGATGGGTGTGACGAAGCCGAAGATCTATGTGACGGCGGACCCCGCGCTGCTGCTTGCACCTGGCTCAGAGGGCGCGGTCGACGGCTTCCTGCTCGGAAATAATCTCGACCCGGCAGGGCGCTATGCGCTTTTCGTGCTGCGCGAGTGGCAGGGATTTGAAGCAAAAAAGCAGGCGTTTGTGCAGAGCGCAAAATATGTCAAAGAAGCCTATGACTTGACGCCCGTTTTCTTCGCGCTCGAACCGGGAAGAGACCTTCCGCCCAGCCGGGAGGTTGCACGGGAGCTTCCGTTCGAGTGCCCGATGCTTTCTGCACCGGAGGACGAGAAGCTGATCATCGGCATGATGAAAAAGATGCAGGTCGTTGTGTCCATGCGTCTGCACGCGCTGATATTTGCCTCCAGCGTCGCAGCGCCGCTCGTCGCCGTGTCCTACGACCCGAAGGTCACGGGCTTCATGCATTACATTGGGCAGAAGCACTGCGTGTATTTTGAGGACGTGACGGCGGAAAATCTCTGCGCGCTCATTGACGGCGCACTCACCGAGCGCAGCGAATACAGCGTCGACAGATTGCGCGCACTTGCCGCGCAGAATGAAGAAATTGCGAAGAAGCTTCTGGAGGAACCGATATGAAGCAGATTGTTTGTCTGGCAACGTCCCCGTGGTACCCGATTCCGACCCGCAAGCAGCAGGTCATGAGCCGGATGCCGGATGCGGAAATTTTATACTTTGACCCCTCGGCAACGATCATCGCGCCGCTGCGCGATAAGAGTACGAAGCCGCTCATGACGGCGTGGAAGAACCCCGGCGAAAAGGTCCGCCGCAATATTACGGTCTACCGGATGCCGCCGGTGCTGCCGTTTTTCTACAAATGCCGCGCCATCAACCGCATCAACCAGAAGCGCATTGCGCGCTTTGTGCGGGAAAAGATGACCGAGCACGGCTTTTCCAAGCCGCTTCTGTGGGTCTACTCCCCGGTGACGGTCGACTGCGTGGATCTCATTCCCCATGAGGCGCTGGTCTATGACTGCGTGGACCGGCACTCGGCATACGGCGGGCTGATGAATCCGGCGCTGGTCGACGCGATGGAGCTGGAGCTGGCGGCGAAGACAGACATGACGTTTGCAACGGCGGCATCTTTGGCAGAGCGCCTGAAAGCCGCGCAGCCGGAGGCAGAATTCATTCCGAACGGGGCAAATTTTGAGCGCTTCTTTGAAGCGTCGAAGCCGCAGCCGGTGCCGGAGGATCTGCAGAAGATTCCGCACCCGATCTTCGGCTTTGTCGGTGCGCTGCAGACCTGCATCGAGTATGGCTTTGTGGAGGCGGCTGCGAAGGCGCGGCCCGATTGGCACTTTGTGTGGATCGGAAACGAAAAGCCGGGCGCGGATTTAGGCGCGCTGCGCGCGATGGGGAACGTACATTTTCTCGGCGTCAAGCCGAATGCGGAGCTTCCGAAGTATCTGGCGCAGTTTGACGTGTGCCTGAACCTCTTTGACGCGGGACCCTTGAGCAAGGACGTGAGCCCTTTGAAGTTCTATGAGTATCTGGCGACGGGCAAGCCGATTGTCTCCACGCGCCAGCCGGATCAGGTGCTGCAATTTGCCGACATCATTCACATTGCGGACGACGCGAAGCGCTTTGAGGTCGCCTGCGAGGCGGCACTCGAAGATACGCAGCCAGAGCGGACGCAGCTTCGCATCGAGGCGGGCAGAAACAGCTCGTGGGACGCGCGCGTGGGCGAGATGTGCGCGGTGCTGCGCAAAAAAGGAATCCTGTAGGGTGTATTCTTCCAACTCATGATGTGACCGGCAGCGAGGAATTTTTGCGTTGAGCAAGACATTTTTTCGCAGGAATACTGACGTATTTCAAGGAAAAATGGCGCG
>CALERM010000039.1 GCA_937907715.1 uncultured Clostridia bacterium | reverse complement strand
CAGATTGTCGTCGAAGAGCGTGATCATCTGCAGATCGAAGGTGGTCGCTTCCTGACCCTTCGCGGGGCGGCGCGGCGTAATTTCGAGTCTGTTCGAATTTTTCACGAACTCATACGTGACTGCGTTGGACGGCAGCGCCGTAAAGCCGACCTGGATGGTGACGCCGTCTACCGTAACCGTCTGCGGCGCAACGAGCTTCTGAGAAACCTCGCCCTCAACGACCATGCCCGCAAAATACGATCCTGTGCCGGGGTCCGAGGAGCCGAGAACTGCGCTGTTTTCATTCGCGTCGCGAATCTTCTCCCAGGTCAGCTCCTCGTTAAGCGCCTTCTGCATGAGCGTCTTTGCATACTCCACATCCCAGCCGATGCGCACGTTCGTCGTCACCGTCTGCGTCGCGCCGAGTCTTGAGAGCTCGAAGCTCACGCCGGTGCAGGTCACGTACTTGGCGTCGTCCTTTTCGCCGCAGTAGTAGGTAATCTTGCCGTTTTCGTCAATATAGGGATTGCTGTCCGTCCTGTAGAGCACGCCGGGGTTGGTGAGCTTGACGGAAATGCCCTCGTCGTCATAGCCGTTTTCATACAGCCAGTAGCTGACGGCGTCCGCCGCGTTCTCATGCCCGCGAATCTGCACGGGTTGGACATAGACGCCCTGCGCCGAAAGCTTTTCGGCAATCTCGCTCAGGACATTTGCCGCTTCCGCCGGAGCGGAGTAAAGAATGACGGTAATGTCGCGGCTCTTTTCCGCGCTGCCCTTGCTTGCGGTCGCGGTGAGCTTGACGGTGATGGTGCCGCTCGCCGGGAGCGCAACCTGACCGTTGCCGGCGTCGAGCGCCGTATTGCCGGATGTCCAGGAAATCCGGCTGCCGTTGTCGCCCGTTTCCGTGAATTTCAGGCGGGCGTTGGTCTTGATGTGATATACGCCGTCGTTGTCCGGGCTCAGGAGTCCTTCGGTGTTGTCGAGGTCAATTTCCTCGCCGTTTTCTTCCAGATAGTCCATTTCCACCTGCCGGTAATAGACCTCGCGGAAGATTTCGCGCGCCTCTTCGAGGGTCTTGAAGCTCGCGTCCTCCATGCCGAAGTTGTCCTGCAGATAGTTGTTGATTTCGCTCAGGCTGAGGTCGGCAAGCATGTCGTCAACCTCGGCGTCCGCCTGCTTGCGCAGGTTTGCAACCTGCTTTGCCAGCACCTGATCGTAGAGCTTCAGCGCCTGCACATCGAGCGTGACCGCCTTTTCGTCCGCGCTGACGACGATTTCCGTGCCGCCCTGCCAGGCGTGAATCGGATAGCCGCCGTTGATATCGTCGGTGTCCACGTGGTAGCGCTCGATGCCGAGCTCGTTTTTGATGAAGTCCTCCGACTTCATGTAGCTTGCCGCCAGTGCGGTAATGCCGGACGCTTCGCCGCTTGCAACCGCATCGGCTGCCGCGCCCTCGCGGTAGTAGCTGCCGGTGATTGCCGCCTTGTTATCGCCGAGGAACGCGCCGAACGTGCCGCCTGCCGCGCCGGTCACGGCGCCTGCCGCATAGCAGCTCGTGATGACCGCGCTGTCTCCGCTGGTCTGTCCGATGAAGCCGCCGACTGCATGGTAGCCGCTGCCTGCTTGCACCGTGATGCTGCCGGTTGCGTAGCTGTTTTCCACCGTGCCGTACAGGTTGCCGATCAGACCGCCCATGTTGAGCTCTGCATTCAGACCCTTCATGGAGCACGAAAGCGTCGCGGAAGAGCCGCTGTTTCGAATCACGCTGCCCTTGTCGGCGCGTCCGATCAGACCGCCGCTTGTGCCGTAGGAATTGGTTCTGGAGAGCGAGCCTGCGGTAAAGCAGTTTTCCACGGTGCCGGCGCTGATGTTGACCAGCAGACCCATGTTGGTGCCGCCGCTGATTGCGCCGTTGACGATCACATTCCGGATCACGCCTTCGCTGCCGAGGCTGTCAAACAGACCGCTGCTGCCCACAAGCCCGGAAACCACATGGTTTTTGCCGTCGAACGTACCGGCATACTGGTTGCTGTACGTGCCGATGGCGGTCCAGGCTTTGCCGTTGAGGTTGATGTTGTCGGTCAGAGCCGCGTTCAGCGTCGTGCCGCCGTTATTGACCGCGTCCGCGAACCATGCCAGCTCTGCGGCGCTGGAAATCTGATAAACGTCGCCGCTCTTGGAGGGCTCGGTCTTTGCCGTGCCGTCCCAGCCGGTACCGGCGTAGGTGAGCTTGACGGTGATGGTCTGGTCGCCGGAGACCGTAATTGTGCCGGTCTTTGCGACGTAGTTTGCCTTCGAGACGGTGTAGGTATAGGTCTCGCCCTGCACGAGGGTATAGCTGCCGTCTTCGTTTGCCTTCTGCGTGCCCTGCGTCTTGTGGGTCACGACGACGGCTGCCTCGCTCTGGTCAACGTCAAAGGTGATCTTGCCGGTCGGCAGCAGCTCGAGCGCTGCAACCTCGATGGTCTTTGCCTCGCCCTCGACGGTGAAGGAGACGTTTTCGGCGGTCTTGTAGCCGAACAGGGACGCGGTGTAGGTGTAGCTGCCGTTCGGGAGCGTGTAGCCGCCGTCGGTGTCGGCAGTTACCACGTCGCCGCTTGCGTTCTTGACGGTGATTGCCGCGCCTTGCGTTGCAGAAGAGAAGGTGATCTTCGAGAGCGTCTCGGTGCGGAAGTCCTTGAGCTTGACGTGATAATCCGCCGTCGAGCCGGAATCGGTGTACGGCTGCTCATAGGTCAGCTTCAGCGTATCGCCCTTCGCCAGATCAACCGTGAAGGTCTTCCAGCTCAACTCGTCGTAAGCCTTCAGCAGCGTTTTATAGCCCTTCACAACAGTAAACGGGCAATCAGCATATTCGCTTGCCGTTGCGCTGTAATAGGAGAAGCTCAGGCGCAGCGCCTTTTCTGCCGTCAGCGTGATGGTCGCCTTGCCGTAGTTTCTTACCCCCTCGGTGATCAGATAATTGCCCGATTCATCCTTGACGAGCTTGTAGGGGTAAGACGTATCGTTTTTGGCGGTAATGCCGTTGCAGTTTGCGTTTGCGAAGAAGTCTTCAAACAGGAGCTTGCGGGCAGGCGCGGCGTGGATGGTCGCGCCGTCCTTCGTCAGCGTAATCTCGCCCGTGGCATCGTCGCACTTCGCGTGCGAAACGGTGTAGGTGTACGTGCCGACCGGAAGCT
>CALERM010000038.1 GCA_937907715.1 uncultured Clostridia bacterium | reverse complement strand
ACCGTGCCGTATGATATCACACGCATTCAGTCCGGCGAACGGACAGAGGACTGAAAGAAGATTGCAAAAAACACCGAAGGAATACTCCTTCGGTGTTTTTGTATCCGACTGCAGATGCATGGCAGTGTCGTGATAGAGGCGGAGAATCTCATACAGAAGCTCCATATGCGGAAAATCCTTGCGGTAGACGAGATTCATCTGGCGCGCCATGCTGAGGTTTTCGATCGGCAGCGCCGTGAGCTTTCCTTTGCGCAGCTCGTCCATACAGGTGCTGCGCGCGAGAATCGACACGCCGAGATCCTTGCGGATCAGGTCCTTGATGGTTGCGATGTTGTCGACCTCCATTGCCACATCAAAAGCGTCGATGCTCATGCCGAGACTCAGAAGATGCGCCTCGAAGAGCTTTCGTGTGGCAGACGAGGGAAGGCGCAGAATCATGCGCTCCTTTTTGAGATCCTCCAGCGTCACCATCGCGTGGCGCGAGAGGGGATTGTTGTTCGACAGCACGCACACGATGCAGTCGGTGTCCAGCAGCAGCGCGTTGAGGTCCACAGACGGCACAGTGCTGTCAACCACGGCGAGATCCAGCTCGAAATGCTCCATTGCATCATAAAGATTTTTTATGGTATCGGTTGTAATCGTTATCGATACGCCATTGTTTTCCTGCCCGAACTTTGCCAGTACCTCGGTGATGAGATTGCTCTCCGCCGTGTGCGTGATGCCGACGCGCAGGCGTGTGAGCCGCCGGTCGGCAGATTTCAGATCGCCCAGCATCTGCTGTTCGAGCTGGCTGATGTGATGACTGACAGCAGGCTGCGTGAGATTGAGCGCGGCAGCTGCGCGCGTAAAGCTGCCAAGCTCCGCTGCGGGGAGAAGGGTACTCAGCTTTGGATTCAGCATGGGATACACATCCATTCTGAACATTTATGAAGATCAAAGAAAACATAATTTGTGTTTATCTGAAACCTGTTATATCGTGTTTCATATCCTAATGCAAGAGGGATGGGAGGGATACCTATGTTGGGAGCTTTTCCGCAGAAGCTGGCACAGTCGGTGCAGACGGCGGGCGTGATCATTTCGGTTGCGCTGATGCTGTTTCTCGGCTTTGCCATGACGAGAATTACAAAGGCGCTGCGCCTGCCGGATGTGACGGCGTATATTCTGACCGGGATTCTGATCGGACCCTACTGCCTGAATCTGATTCCGGCAGATGTCATTTCCGGTATGGACTTTATTTCCGATATCGCGTTGGCGTTCATTGCATTCAGCGTCGGCGAGTTTTTCAGGCTCTCCACGCTCAAAAAGAGCGGCTTCGGCGTGATTGTCATCACACTGCTGGAGGCGTGCATGGCGTCGGTTCTGGTGTTTGCGCTGACGTATTTCATTCTGGGGCTTGATCTGGCGTTCTGCGCGGTGCTGGCGGCGCTTGCTTCAGCGACGGCGCCTGCGTCCACAGTTATGACCATCCGCCAGACGGACGCGAAGGGCGACTTTGTGGAGACGCTGCTGCAGATTGTGGCGCTCGACGATGTGGTGAGCCTGCTCGCCTACAGCATCGCTATCTCCATTGCGCTCGCCGGAAGCGGCAGCCGGTGCGGCGGGTTTGAGACGATCGCAAAGCCGATTCTGGTAAATCTGTTTGTGCTGGCGCTTGGCGGCTTCTTTGGCTTTTTGCTCAAGCTGCTGTTTCGCAAGCGTTCGACCGACAACCGGCTGATTGTCTCGCTGGCGACGCTGTTTGCCTTCTGCGGCGTGTGTACGCTGCTGGATGTCTCGCCGCTGCTCGGGTGCATGTCGATGGGCATGGTGTATATCAACCTGACGAACGACTCGAATCTTTTTCAGCAGCTGGCGTATTTCAGCCCGCCGGTGCTGCTGCTGTTTTTTGTGCGGTCGGGTCTGGATTTCAGGCTCGACGCGCTGTTCGGCGCGCAGAACACACTCGGCAGCCTCCCGCTGATTCTCGTTGGCGTTCTCTATTTCATTACGAGAATTGCCGGTAAATATGCGGGCGCATGGCTGGGGTGTCTGCTTGTCAGAAAGCCAAAGCGGACGCGCGATTATCTGGGACTGACGCTCATTCCGCAGGCGGGCGTCGCCATCGGTCTTGCTGCGCTCGGCGCGCGGACGCTTGGGGGCGAGATTGGACAGGATTTGCAGACGATCATCCTTGCCTCGTCAGTGCTCTATGAGCTGATCGGTCCCGGCTGTGCGAAGCTGGCGCTCTACCTGTCGCATTCGTACTCGACAAAGCTCGAAGAACTCGCCGAGGTGGACGAAGCGCCGGACGAGACGCCGAAAAAGACCGAGCTGGAGCTGCTCATCGAGCGCATTCAGAAGATTCAGCAGGAGCTGCCCGCACACAATTACGACATCAGCCCTGAAGAGCAGGCGTTCACGCAGGCGGCAATCGACCAGCGCGAGCAGCTTGGCTACGGCAGACTCATGGGGCGCGGCGGCATGACAAGAAAGGGAGGCTAGGCAATGTATTACGATCCGATTGGAAGCCTGCTCGGCGCATGGGCGATCGGCGACGGGCTTTGGGCAATTGCGCTGCGGCTGCTGCTGGCGCTGCTGTTCGGTGCGGTGCTCGGCTGCGAGCGCGCGGCAAAGCGGCACGCGGCGGGGCTGCGGACCTTCGTTCTGGTCTGCATGTCAGGCACGGCGGCAATGACGCTCGACCATGCAATGGGCGGCTTGCCGGTTCTTTCGGCGGCGGTCGTTCTCGGCATCGCAATCATCAGCACGAACTCGATCCTGTTCAGCTCCAAAAGCCAGATCAGGGGTCTCACAACGGCAACCGGACTCTGGTCGTGCAGTCTGCTGGGGCTGGCGCTCGGCGCGGGGCTTTATACGCTGGCGCTGCTGGGCTTTGCGGCGATTCTGGCGTGCCTTTCGTGGCTTCCGGCTTTTGAGACGTATCTCAAGGACCGGTCGAACCACTTTGAGGTGCATCTGGAGCTGAAAAGCAAATACAATTTGCAGGATTTCGTGACGACCATTCGCCGCCTCGGGCTGAAAATCGACGACATTGAGGCAAACCCCGCCTACCTGAACTCGGGGCTCAGCGTCTATACGGTCGCCATCACCATCAGCAGCCAGGAGCTCAAAAAGTATAAAACCCATAAGGAAATCATCGAGGCGCTGCGCTGCCTGGA
>CALERM010000037.1 GCA_937907715.1 uncultured Clostridia bacterium | reverse complement strand
GGGTTTTCAGATACACCCTAGTTCTTTCTTCCTGTTTTGATCTATTCAGCAGCCGAAGCCGTTTGAATACCGTTATTTCTCCTTGAGCTTGTGCTTGCTCGCCCAATCCTTCTTGTTCTGCTGCCGGGCGCGCGCGATGGAAAGCGCCATCGCGGGAATGTCGTCGGTGATGGTAGAACCCGCGGCGATATACGCGCCCTCTCCAACGCGCACGGGCGCGATAAGATTGGTGTTGCAGCCGATGAAGGCGTTGTCCTCAATGACCGTGCGGTATTTTTTCGCGCGGTCGTAGTTGACCGTCACCGTGCCGCAGCCGAAGTTGATATTTTTGCCGACGTCGCTGTCTCCCACATAGGTCAGATGCGAGATTTTTGTGCCGTCGCCGATGGCGGAGTTCTTGATCTCCACAAAGTCTCCCACGCGCACCGCGTTTCCGACGCAGCTGCCCGGGCGGATATAGGCAAAGGGTCCGACGTGCGTGTCGTAGCCGACAGAGGAATTGTAGATCTGCGAAGCGTTGACCTTCGTGCCGTCGCCGACGCGCGCGTTTTCCAGATAGCTGTTCGGTCCGATCGTGCAGTTTTTGCCGACCGAGGTCTGCCCGCGCAGAATCGTTCCGGGCAGCAGCGCCGTCCCCGGTCCGACGGAAGCCGCCGGGTCCACATACGTTGTGTTGTAGTCCCAGATCTCAACGCCCTGCCTGGAAAGCTCATATAATTTTGCCCGCGAGAGAACCGGCTGCCAGCTGGTCATCTCCTGCAGGTCTGCCACACCGTAGACGCCGTCGCGGTCGGTATACGGCACGCCGTGGTCCTTTAAGAACGCAGTGAAGATGAACTTTTCATCCAAAGCCGCCATCAGTGCCTGCTTGGAGACGGAGGTCACGGGGCTGACAATCGGCGCGCTGTCAAACTGCTCCTCGTCTGCTGCAAACGGCAGAATCACCGCAGGACCCGTCACCACAATGATGTCCTCTTCCGACTCGTCCGCTGTGGATAAAAACACGTGCAGCTGGTCGCTCGTTGCCTCGACCGACGGGCAGCTGAACTCCACATCGTCCGGGAAGCATGCGCGCGCCTCGCGCTTGAACCGCTCATGGCAGACCAAAAAGAACCGCCCAACGCCGCCGGCAATCAGAGAGGACGCCAGCCAGGAAAGCAAAGGCGTACCCATGATATTTTGCAGCATCATTGGGCGGGAAAAACCGGTTTTGGGCGTATCATCAGGAATAAAGATTACTGCGGACAGTCCAGCCAAAGCACTCACACATCCTTCCATCCATACAGGACCTGGTTACACGCAGACTCAACCCGTGCGGGAGCTGGTCATACGTATAGACAGTATAGCAGATAAAAAAGGTTTTGTATAGGAATTTCCCCGGAAATTTCGGAAAAAATAAAGCTGCCGCACACATTTTCCAGTTTTTATCGGATTTCGCACAAAAACCCGCCAATCCGGCGGGTAAGTCGTTGCGAAACGAAAAAAACTGTGCTATACTGACAGGACAACTGCGAAAAAGAGGAAACATTATGCTCGAACTGAAAGATCTTTGCTTCTCCGCGTCCGCCGGGAGCGGAACCGTAGACATTCTCAAGCATATCAATTTGTCCGTCGACGACGGAAAATTCATCGTCATCACCGGACCAAACGGCGGCGGCAAGACGACGCTGGCAAAGGCAATCATGGGTCTGGTCACGCCAACCTCCGGTCGGATTTTCTGGAACGGCGAGGATGTAACAGACCTTTCCATCACCGACCGCGCCCGGCGCGGCATCTCCTACGGCTTTCAGCAGCCGCCGCGCTTCAAGGGCATCCGCGTCTCAGACCTTCTGAACGTTGCCGCGGGGAAAACTCTCGGCCATGACGAGGCATGCTCCTATCTGACGAAGGTCGGTCTGTGCGCGCGCGATTATCTCGGCCGCGACGTCGACACCAGCCTGTCCGGCGGCGAGGTCAAGCGCATCGAGATTGCGACGATTCTCGCCAAGAACGCCGGTCTCATGCTCTTCGACGAGCCCGAAGCGGGTATCGACCTGTGGTCGTTTGCCAGACTCACCGAGACCTTCCAGCGGCTGCACGACGAGGGCGGCAGAACCATTATCATCATCTCCCATCAGGAGCGCATCATCCGCCTTGCCGACGAGATCGTCCTCATTTCCGGCGGTCAGGTCACCGGGCGCGGCACGGCAGACGAGATTTACCCGCAGATTCTTGCCGATACGGTCACAGGCTGCAACATGCTGGAGGTGGACGGAACATGCTGAACGACGTACAGAAGCACATTTTACAGATTGTCGCCGATATGGCGGGCGAAAACGCGCCCGGCGCGGTCAACATCCGCTCCGACGGGCAGAAGGCGTACCGCCACAATACGGATAACATCGAGATCGTCTCGAAGACCGACAAAGACGGCATCGACATCAAAATCAAGCCCTACACGAAGCACGAAGACGTGCATATCCCGGTCGTGCTGACAAAGTCCGGCTTCCACGATATGGTCTATAACGACTTCTTCGTCGGCGAAGGCGCGGAGGTGACCATTGTTGCCGGCTGCGGCATCCACAACTGCGGCGACTGCGACTCCCAGCACGAC
>CALERM010000036.1 GCA_937907715.1 uncultured Clostridia bacterium | reverse complement strand
CGCCGCAGTGGTAGGAACATAAGAGCCCATATTACGCCTCCTCAGTTGCGCAGAATGCTTCGTATGCCGCGGCATCGAGCAGTTCTTCGGTTGCCTCGACGTCCTTGACCTTGATGATCCAGGAGCCGTACGGATCGGAGTTCAGGTTCTCGGGAGCATCGGCAAGGTCGTCGTTGACCTCTGCGACAACGCCGGTCACCGGGCAGACGATGTCGGAAACTGCCTTGACGGATTCCACGTCGCCGAGCGCCTCGCCCATGGTGACAGTGTCGCCGACGGACGGAAGACCGACGAACACGATGTCGCCCAGAGAGTCCTGTGCGAAGTCGGAGATGCCGACAACAGTCAGGCCGTCTTCTTCTTTGACCCATTCATGAGTCTTGGAGTATTTCAGATCAGTCGGGTAGTTCATAATGTGTTCCTCCTTAATTATTGCTGTGTTTATAAAACTGAAGAAAGCTTTGACGCAATTGACAAGAGGATTCGGCGAAAGATTTTGTTCCGGGGGATGGTTTGGGAGCGCAGGAATACTTTGTGTATTTCAAGCTCCCAAACCGCAGCCTTGGAGCAAAAGACTCGTCAAAGCCCGCAGGCAATTGGGTCAATGATTTCGCTTAAATACCGGTAGCGGCGGCAAAGCCGTTGAGCAGCTCTTCGGTGTCCTTGTCGGAGAAGCAGTACTTCATCTCCAGATGCTCTGCGCGCAGCTTTGCGACCTCGTCTTTGACATCGGCGTTGTGAAGCACGCAGTCGGCAATCAGGTGGGCAAGTCTTGCAAAGTCTTCCTTGCCGAAGCCGAAGCGCGTCATTTCGTTCACGCCCATGCGCAGCGCGCCGGATGCGGAGAAGCCCTCCTCCTCGGGCGTCGCCTGATAGTTGCAGATGATGTTGTTCGCTTCCAGACGGTCGGCAACCTCGGGACCGTGCGCATAGCCGACCTTGACAATGACCTGATGGGTCTCGGTGTAATCCATGGCGGGGTCGCCCGCGACGTCGAGTCCCTCTGCGGCAAGGCTTCTGGCAAAGTGCTTCGCGTTTTCAACGACTGCTTTCTGGTACTCGTCCTTGAAGGCGTTCATTTCGTATGCCGCCATCAGCTGACCGAGCAGGGTGCCGAGATGGTGGTTCGAGACGCTGCCGGGGAAGGTGCGCGTTTCGATGGTCTCCCACAGACCCCACTTGAGGTCCTCGGGCTTGTAGTTGACGCCGATGACGCCGCGCTGCGCGCCGAAGAAGGTCTTGTGCGTCGAACCGGTGACGATTTCTGCGCCCTCTTCAAACGGCTTCTGGAAGTGATCGCCGATCAGACCCAGAACGTGCGCCATATCGTACATGATGGTGGTCTTGATGCCCTGCTCGTCGACAAACTTGCGGATTTCGGCGACCGGCTCCTTGTAAAGGACCATGGACTTACCGAAGATGATGAACTCGGGCTTGTACTTGGCAAGCAGGAGTTTCGTCTTCTCGACGTCGATCTTGTAGGGGTTGTCCTCGCAGACCGGGAAGTTGACGACCATCTGCTTTTCGGT
>CALERM010000035.1 GCA_937907715.1 uncultured Clostridia bacterium | reverse complement strand
TCAGCAGAGCCCGCATGAACTGCGGGTTATCGTCCAAGCTCGTCGGAACCGGCTTTGCGGTGCATCGGTCGGTGCTGGAGCAGACCGGCGGCTGGAACAGCGCGACGATTGCCGAGGATGCGGAGTTTGCCGCATATCTGGCGCAGACGGGCACGCGCGTCTGGTTCGTACCGGAGGCAGTAACGTATGATGAGGCACCGACGTCGGTGCGGGTTTCGCTGCGGCAGAGGCGACGTTGGTCGAGCGGCATCATGGATGTGGCGCAGGCAAGAGCGGGCGCGCTGGCAAGAAGCGCGTTTACTGGCGGCGGTATGCGCGCGCTGGACATGCTTGCGATGCTGACGCAGCCGTTTTGTCAGGCAGCAGGCTTTTTGCTCACCTGCGTGCTTGCGCTTTCGCAGACCGGCTGGAACCGGACGCTGGCGCTTTTGCCGCTGGGACTTTTGGGAGGTTATCTTGCCATGAGCGCGTTTGCGCTGCTGCTGGCGGCAATCTCGAAGCAGAAAACCGCGCTGCACGCCGTGTTCGCGTTCCCGGTGTTTATGGCGAGCTGGCTGCCGCTGAATCTGGTGTCGCTGCTGTTCCGGACCAGGGTCTGGAAGGAGATTGAGCATGGCAAGCCCGTACATCCTGCCCTTCCGGCAGCGGGTCTCCGGCGTGTCCGGTCCGGAATTTCCGATTGAGTCGGGGAGAGATTTGACGAACGGTGCATCTTCTGCGGGTACTGTGGAAGAACAGAAAAAGTCAGCCGGAAATCCGGCTGACTTTCTGAATGGATTGGAAAGCTATCGCTTTCTGGTGCGCAGGAATGCTTTCAGCTCCGGGGAAATCCGGTAGCTTTCGATTGCCTTCTGGATGGATTTGTTGTGCGTCCAGACATCGAGCCGGTTTTCCAGCAGATAGGAGAGCGCAGCCGACTGCTGCTTTGCAAGGGCGGTGGCATAATACCACGCACGCGCCATGTTGACATAATATTCGTCCGATGTGATTTCTCCGACCCAGCGCAGCTGCTCCGGGAAGAAGCAGTCTTCCAGATAGAACTGCATCAGCATGTCGACGCCGAAGCGGATGGTGTAGGTTTCGCTTGACGAGAGCCAGCGGCGGATGCAGGCAAGAACCTCCTGCGGATGCTTTGCGAAGACCTTCGGGCTGAAGGCGTCGCAGACTGCCCAGTTGTCGACATACGGCAAAAAGCGCTCGATGCCGGAAAGGGCGCGGTCAAAGTCCTTTTCCGCGCTGAGCCAAATCGCGTGCAGCAGGTTTTCTTCATAAAACCGGTGCGGAAGATCGTTCAGAAACGCTTCCGCTTCCTGCGTCCCGGCAAGCGCCTTTGCAAGCGTTCGCACCTGCGGCACGCGCACGCCGATCAGCTCCTGCTGTAAGGTAGGAATCAGGCTTTTGTGAAACGCGCGGTAGGCTTCGTCCTGCATGGCAAGAAGCCTCGCCTGGATGGCTGTCAGTTCCTTCATTCGTATCACCGGGAGTTACTGTATCATGCGTCCGGCGTTTTCGCAAGCGCGGCTTTCAGAAGCGGCAGCTTTTCCGCCGGGAACGCCGTCAGCGGAAGGCGAAGATCGCCTGCCGCAGCACCCTCCAGCTCCAGCGCCTTTTTGACCGGGATCGGGTTTACCACGCAGAACAGCGCGCCGATGAGGTCCATCAGCTCGCGCTGCAATTCGCCCGCGCGGCGGAAATCGTTTTGCTGGCAGGCGCGGAGCATTGCAAGCGTCTTTTTCGGACGGACGTTGGAGAGAACGGAAATGAGACCCTTTGCGCCCAGCGCCATCGCACAGACCGCCTCGTCGTCGTTGCCGGACCAGACGAAAAAGTCGTCGGCGCAGGTCTCGATCGTCTTTGCGATTTTTGCCGGGCTGCCGCCCGCTTCCTTGACGCCCTGAATGTTCGGGTGCTTCGAGAGCGCCTGATAGGTCTCGAGCGCCAGATCGACGCCCGTGCGGCTGGGAACGTTGTAGCAGATGACGGGGCAGGAAACGGCGTCTGCAATGGCGGTGTAGTGCGCGATGAGCCCCGCCTGCGTACACTTGTTGTAGTAGGGCGTGACGACGAGGACGGCGCATGCGCCCATAGACGACGCGGCACGGCTCATGTCGATTGCGTGAGCCGTGTCGTTCGAGCCGGTGCCTGCAATGATCTTGCAGCGTCCGGCGG
>CALERM010000034.1 GCA_937907715.1 uncultured Clostridia bacterium | reverse complement strand
CAACGCACCCGGACAGCGGGTCTTTTCACGCTGCGCCGCGCCATTTTTCCTTGAAATACGTCAGTATTCCTGCGAAAAAATGTCTCGCTCAGCGCAAAAAATCCTCGCTGCCGGTCACATCGGGAGTTTTCAGATACACCCTAGACGGCGCGGCGGATGCAAACCGGAAGGCGGAAGAGTCTTCCGGTTTTGCGTTTGACAAGCGCGCCGCTTTGCGTTACAATAATACTAACGAATATTAGTTAGTTTCGGAGCGAAACCAGATGAAACAGGAAGACACGAAGCAGAAAATTCTCGACAAGGCGCTGGAGCTGTTCTCCGCGCGGGGCTACGACTGCGTCAGCGTGGGGCAGATCGCCGCAGCGGTCGGCATCAAGGCGCCGTCGCTTTACAACCACTTTCCGAGCAAGCAGGCAATTTTCGACGCCATTGTGGAAGCCACTGCGGCGCAGTATGAGACGGATACCAACAAGATTGACATCCATGTGCAGAACGCAGGGCAGGATATTCCGGTTTTCACCGAAATAACCGCAGACCGGTTGTTTGACAAGGTGCGGCAGATTTTCGAGTATTCTCTGCACAATCCGGCAATCAGCCGCTTTCGCCGGATGATGACGATTGAGCAGTTCCGCTCGCCGGAGCTTGCCGCGCTGTATTCCCGTCGCTATGTGGAGCGGGTGCTTACCTATCACGCGGATATTTTCCGCGCGCTGATTGCCTCCGGCGAGATCCGGCAGGAGGACCCGGATGCGCTGGCGCTGCTGTATGTTGCGCCGGTGCTGACGCTCATCGGGGTTTGCGACCGGCAGCCGGAGCGGGAAGGCGAGTGCCTGGAAAAGCTTCGACAGCATGTAGAGCTCTTTTTCCGCTGGGAATGAGCTGCGGCAGGCTGCTTGAAACGACAAACGCCCTCCCTGCGTGGGGAGGGCGTTTGTCTATGCGTTCTAGCCGGTTATTGGAGCTTCAAAAAGTCGCTGCAGTTGACAAACGTGCCGTTTTTCAGCTGGACGGTGAATTCCGAAGAGCTGTTCAGACGAAGCGAGGTATCGTCGTGGAACAGCGTACCCTGCGAGGTGATGGTTGCGTACCGATACACCCATTCGCCCCACGGCGCCTGCGCGGCGGGCGTCATGGTTCCGTCCTTCCCGATTTTCCAGATTCGGTGCGCCTCGGGCGAGAAGTAATAGAGATCGCTGCCGTTGGCAAACAGCGACATCTGGTAGCCCTCCGTTGCATCGCCGGGCAGCACCAGAACGGTTTCACGCAGGTCCGGCTGTAAAAGACTGAAGCGGACAATCGACATCGGCTCGTCTTGCGCGCCCTCGAGCGCATAGCCGGTCGCGCCGTCGAAGGTGAGCTCACTCATGTAAAAGCTGTCAAGGTCCACCGCGCGACCCTTTGCGCCGGTTTCCAGATCGACAGACCAGAGCGTATAGTTATAGAACCGGTACCCGTTCGATATGTAGGAATTGTCGCCGAACAGGAAATACGCCTTGCCGCCGAACAGATGGAAGTTATCCATGCTGATCACCTGATCGAAGGTGATGCTGTCCATCAGATTGTGGAACGTGCCGTTATCCAGATAGCCGAAGCGGTAGCGCCATGCATCCGGCAGATTCGGGTCTCCAGCGTAGTTTTCCAGCAGATAGATTTTTCCGCCGTAGAGCTGGAAGGCGTCGATTTTGCCCTTGGCAGTGTAGACGGTTTCGAGCTGATTGGTGGCGGGCGTATAATGCAGCAGCTTTTCCCAGTTCAGGAAGTAGAACGAGCCGTCCGTATCGAGCCAGAGGTTGTCCGGAACCCGGTCCGCGGTGAAGATGGTTTCGGTAGTGCCGTCTGCCTTCCGCGCCAGAACGCCGAGGCGGCGCGTTTCGTCGGGTTCCTGATCGTTGCGGAAGGGGAAGTAGACGACACTGCCGGATTCGATGGCAAGGCTTCCCTGCACGTAGTTGCCCATCTGACCGGACATGACCGGATGGACGCGGCTGTCGTGCCCGACGCGCTGCCCGGGAAGCAGCAGGCGGGCGACAATGACGGCAATCTCCGCGCGCGTGGCAGAGCCCATTGGGTCAAATTTGCCGCCGCTTTTGCCGGTGAAGACGCCCGCAGCGTACATCAGCCGGACCGCGCCGCGAAATTCCTCATCCACGGCGGCAAGATCCGGAATGCTGCTGTCGTTGATGGCAGGCAGCGACTGCGCGGCCAGAACGTTTGCAAACAGTCCTGCCAGCTCCTGCCGGGTAATGGTTCTGGAGGAAACAGCGGCACCCTCCGGGCAGGTGGACGGCAGAAGACCTGTCTGCGCAGCGTAGGAAACATAAGATTCATACCATGTGCCATCCGAAGCGGCGATTTCCGCGCCGGTACAAGCGGCGTGAATCCGCGCGGCGATGGTGATTGCCTGCGCCCAGGAAATCGTCTGAGTCGGGGCAAAAGTTTTTGCACCGGTGCCGGTCATGATGCCGCGGCGGTAGACCGCCTGCACGCCAGCTTCATACCAGCTGCCAGCCGGAACATCTGAAAATGCAGCCGCGTCGTTCGTTGTACGCTGAAAAGCGTCCAGCTCACTTGCGGCAAGCGCGGGAATGGACAGGCTAATGCATAAGAGCAGCGACACGATTACAAGCAGTATTCTGCGCATGGAAATTCCTCCTTCTTTCATATGGACCGGCGCGTTGCTGGTGCATCGATAAAAACAGCCACGCATCTGACAGGATATATTTGTATGATACACCGGATCTTGTCAATTGTAAAGACAAGAAAAAAGAAGAGACTGGTAGTTGACAGATGTTAGCTTTTATGATATGCTTTGAATATAACGAACGTTAACTACGGAGGGAACGCATATGGTGCAGCTTCACTTATCCGACGGGGAATGGAAACTGATGAAGACACTCTGGGAGAAGCAGCCGCGGACACTCGCGGAGATGGTCTCGGCAGTGGATGAAGATACCGGCTGGAGCCGGGCGACGGTTTTCATGATGCTCAAGCGTTTGATCGCCAAGGGCGCGGTCACGATGGACAGCAGCGGAAAATTTCAGAAATACAGCGCGGCAATTACGTATGCCGATGTCGAGCCCGAGGAAACGGAATCGTTTCTGTCCAAGGTCTACGGCGGCAGCGTGGGCATGATGG
>CALERM010000033.1 GCA_937907715.1 uncultured Clostridia bacterium | reverse complement strand
AGCGGCTCTTTTTCGTCCTCCAGCTCCAACGATGCCTTGCCGCCGCTGAACATTTCGGTAAACGTCGCGCCGAAATATTCATTGATGCGCGCAAACTCGCGCACAAAGATTTCCGTCATTTCGCGCGTGATATCGCCGACGATGGTTTCCAGCTCGCCTTTTGCGTGCAGCACGTCGTCGCGCTGTGAGCAGAGGTATTCATAGCGTTCGCTGACTCTGGCATATTCGTCGATCGCGCCGAGGTTCGGCGTACCGAGAGAAGACATCTTTCGCTTGACCTCGCCGATGCGCCGGTTTGCCGCCGCTATGGATTCGACCTCCACGGTCTGCTCCTTCGCGCTCGAGGGCGTCAGCTCATAAGACTCCCAGAGCTTGTCGATGAGCTGCTTCTGCTCGAGCTCGCTCGTCGCCTTCTTCTGCTCGAGCCTTGCCGACTCGCGCTCCAGAAGCAGGATATCCTTGTTCTTTTCCTGCGCCTGCTTTTCGGTCTGGTTGCGCTTTGCCTCCATCGCCGTGCGCGCTTCGACCTCTGTCTTCAGTGTCTGCTCCTTCTCGTCCGCGTCCCTCTTGAGCGTTTCTATCTGCGCATACTGCGCGGCGATTTCCTGCCCGGTCGTTTCAATCTGCGCGCGGAACGAGTCGATGAGTGCCTGCTTCTGCGCCCGGTCTCCCTGCATCGCCTCGCGCAGCGACTGCATCTGGGCGATGGTCTGCTCGGCGGCGGTTTTTTCCGCGTGCTTTTCCGCAATCGCCATGCGAAGCGCCGCGATGCCGTCCTGCACCTGCGAAAGCGCACCTGCCCGTTCGTCCGCCTGCGCCTGCAGCGCCTGCTTCTGCGCGATGATTTTTGCCAGCTCTGCCTGCACGCCCTCCAGCTGCCCGGAAAGAAGACTCAGCCTTCCCTCGTCGCTGCCGCTTCGCTGCAAAAACCGTTCCAGCTCCCGCCGGCAGGTATCTTCCGCCTGCGAGACGGTTTCCAGAAGCCGCTCCACCTGCTTTTTTTCCTCCGTGCGGCGCAGAACCTCGTCCTCCGCCTCGCGCAGCTCCGCGCCGATGGTTTTGATCTCATATTCTGTTTCTGCCAACTGGGACTGCGCTTCCTGCAGGCTCTTTTTATAGCCGCTCTGCGTATCGAGAAGCCTTCCGCGCTCCTGCTCGAGCCGCTTCAATTCATTTGCTCTGGACAAAACGCCCGCGCTCTTTGCGCTCGAACCGCCCGTCATACTGCCGCCGGGGTTCATGACCTGTCCGTCGAGCGTGACAATGCGCACGCGGTTTGCCGACTTGCGCGCCATCGCAATCGCATCGTCCAGCGTCGAAGCAATCACAGTCCTTCCCAGAAGGTTTTCAAGCACCCCCTGATACCGCCCGTCCGTCTGCACAAGCTCGGAGGCAACGCCGATATAGCCCGGCGTATTTGCCAGGGACGGCTCGGACAGCCGTCGTCCTGTCACGGTGGAAAGCGGCAGAAACGTCGCCCGACCGGCGTCTCGTCTTTTGAGCAGCCCGATTGCCGCCTTGCCGGACGCCTCGTCGTCAACAATGATATTCTGCATCGCCGCGCCGAGCGCGGTTTCAATTGCGGTAGTGTACCGGTCTTCGACGCAGACAAGCTTGGAGACCGGTCCGTGTACGCCCGAAAGCGCGCCGCGC
The DNA here is from genome assembly GCA_937907715.1 of uncultured Clostridia bacterium. Lineage (GTDB taxonomy): Bacteria > Bacillota > Clostridia > Oscillospirales > Oscillospiraceae > CAG-170. The sequence continues at coordinate 10,026 of CALERM010000033.1, read as the reverse complement.
GCCGCCTCCTGCATCACAAGGCGCACCGCCTTGGAAAAGCCCTCGAAGTCCCGCTCCATCTCGCGCAGCATATTTGCCTTTGCCTCGAGCGTGCGCAGCTGGACCGACGCGCCGTCGAGATTTCTTTGCAGCGTCTGCGCCTTCTCCTGCCGGGTTTTCAGGCGAAGCTCATAGCCCGCGATCCGGTTTTTTGCCGACTGCACGCCGTCTGCCGCGTCTTCCAGCGCCTTGACGCACTGCATGCGCTGCTGCTCGGTCTGCGCGCGGCGCGCTTCATTTGCCTGCAAATCCTCCTGCAAAGCGCTTTTTCGCGCCTCAACCTCTTCCATCGACGCAGTCAGGGACGCAATCTGCGTCTTTTTGTCCTGCGCGTCTGCCAGCAGAAGATTTTCCTGCGCCGCGCGCTGTAAAAGCTCCTGCTGCGCCGCGGTAAGCTGCCGCTGCGCCTCGCTTGCCTGCGCAGTTTTCTCCTGCACCTGCGCATCGAGCTGCGCACAAGCCTCGTCCAGCGCGGCAATCGCCTTCTGCCGGTCTTCAATCGTTTCGGCAATCGAGCCGCTTCGTGCCGACTGCTCGTCCATTTCGCGCCGGGCGCGCTCGATGTTCTGCTGCAAATGCTCCACCTGCGCCTGCAAAATGGACACGTCCGCCTCTTTTTTCTGCCGCTCTGTCTGCAAGCTTGTGATGTTTTCGCGCAGCAGGTCCAGCTCCAGAGACTTCTGGTTCAGCTGCAGCGCCATCTGCTCTGCCTGATGGTAGAGCGTGTTCAGTTCGTCGTGCGCCTGCTCTAAGATAAATGCGGCGGAGGCATAGTCCTCCTGTGCCTTTTTGGCGCTCTCGGCGACCTTGTCGAGGCTGTCGAGCCAGACGGTAACCTCAAGCCCCTGAAGCTCTCCCTTCAGCGTCAGATATTTCTGCGCCTTCTCCGCCTGCTGGCGCAGCGGCTCGACCTGCAGCTCCAGCTCGGAAATTTTGTCGCCGATGCGAAGCAGATTGTCCTGCGTGTTGGCAAGACGGCGCTCGGTCTCCTCTTTTCTGTGCCGGTATTTGGAGATGCCGGCAGCTTCCTCAAAGACCTCGCGGCGGTCCGTCGATTTCTGGGCGAGAATTTCATCGATTCTGCCCTGCCCGATGTTGGAGTAGCCCTCGCGCCCGAGACCGGTGTCCATCAGAAGCTCGTTGATGTCGCGCAGACGCGCGGATTGTTTATTGATATAGTACTCGCTCTCGCCGGAGCGGTAGTACCGGCGGGTGATCATGACCTCGGGCGTCTCCACCGGGAGCGTTCCGTCCTGATTGTCCAGAACGAGCGTCGCCTCCGCATAGCCGACTGCCGGGCGTTTCAGAGTGCCGCCGAAAATGACGTCCTCCATCTTTGCCCCGCGCAGCGCCTTGGAGCTCTGCTCGCCCATGACCCAGCTGATGGCGTCTGAAATATTGGATTTACCGCTGCCGTTCGGTCCGACAATCGCGGTGATGTCGCTGTCGAACTGCAAAACGGTTTTATCCGGAAAGGACTTGAAGCCCTGAATTTCCAAAGAACGAAGATACACGCGCTTACCTCTCAGAAAAACATACTATCGTGATATTGTACCAACTTTTCCGCAAGATTTCAACCATAGCCGCACCGCCTGCCCTAAAATCTTTCCGGAACTCATTTTATAAGCTCCGCGGAGCTTCACGCCCGCAGGCGGAAAAAGCCGGAAACGAAGAAAACCCGTAAGCAAGTGACCGGCTTGCTTACGGGCTTCTATGAAAAAGAGAGGAAAATGAAAAAAGACTGTATCGCTTCTTGCAGGATTATCATACCAGGCGGTTGTTAAAAAAGATAGCGGGCATTTATTAAATATTTATAAAATCGTGCGTTATTTTTTGTTAATAATCCCAGTCTTTTCATGTTGACTTACAGAAATCGTTCGGACAGCTCCTCCATGCGCAGCCTGAGCTTCTCCTGTCCTCTTCCGACCGCCGCAAGATACGACGCGATGGCGTGGAATGCTTCGTCGCTCTGGCGGTTGTGCGCGGGGTATTTCCCGGCTCTGAAATTTTCCAGCACGATCTCATACCGCTTTTCCGCGCGGGAAACGGCGTCCTTCCACGAAATATAAATCTCGTTCTGCGCCGTCTGCCCCACGCGCCGCATTGCCGCAGGCGCCTTGCAGAGCTTTGCGAGCATGTCCGCCATCGACTGCGCGTTTTCTTCGATCAGAAATCCGCTTTCGCCGTCTTTGATATCCTCCGCCGCGCAGCTGCCGCGCACCAGAACGCTTCCGAGCCCGCAGGCGGCAGCCTCGCGCACGACAAGCCCGTTCGTGTCAAACGTCGACGGGAACAGAAACAGATCCGCCCGGCAGTACCAGGCGCGAATTACGTTGCGGTCATACGCCGGCGCGGTAAAAAACACGCAGTCCGACAGTCCAAGGCTTTCGCAGTAAGAGATGACCTCCTCGCGGTCGCCGCCGTTTCCGACAAAGACCATGCGAAATGCAGTTCCCTGCCCGCGCAGCAGCTTCAACGCATCGAGAATGATTCTCAAGCCCTTATACCACATCATTCTGCCGACGAACAGGAACACCGGCACGTTTTCCGGCAGGTCAAAATCCTTCGTCACCTCGCGCACAAGGCTTTCGTCTACCCTGCCCTTCGGGAAATCGACGCCGTTCGGCATAACGAGATACTCGCCCTGATAGCCGAGGCTTTTTAGGTTCTCACCCGCGCCGTGGCTCACGGTCCAGACCTCGTCGCAGGCGGTGATGTTGTCGACCAGGACCTTCTTCGCTTCCTCCTGCAAAAGCTTTCCCTTGATCGCATTTGCGATATCAATATCAAACTTCGTGTGATACGTGAACACCAGCGGCACATGAATCCTGTCCCGCAGGGCGCGCGCAAGCATCGCAGACGTCACCGGACAGTGGCAATGAATGAGGTCGAAGCGCTGCTCGACGAGCTTTTCGAGTGTCTGGCCCGAAAACGGAAACCCCGCGTGATAGCCGACCAGCTTCGTCAGATCGACGCTGGGGTAACGCACAACCGGAAAGCCGAACTGCGTATCGTCCGCGTCCGGATAGGCAGGCGTCACGACGGTCGCTTTTTTTCCGTCCTGCGTCAGATTTTTCGCGTAATTGACAACCGCGTTTGCCACACCGTCGGTGACAGGCGGAAAGGAATCGTTGATCAGGCAGATGCTGCGTTGTTCCATGGAAACCTCCTGCGCAAAAGTTTTTTCCATTATACCGTGCTTTCGAAAAAAAGGGAAGACCAAAAGCTGGGAGTCCATAAAATTGCCTGCCCCGCACTTGATTTTGCGGCATCCGGACCGCATAATAGAAAGCACACTCCCGGAAAAGAGGCGTTTTATGCAGCTGCTCATCGACGGTATGACCGTCACTGTCATCCGAAAGCCCATCAAACATATGAATCTTCGCGTGCTGCCGCCGGACGGCGCCATTCAGATCGCCGCACCTGCCTGGCTGCCGCAGGAGAATATTGTGCGCTTTGTGCGCGAAAAGCGCAGCTGGATTGAACGCCATCAGCAAAAGCTTCGTGCGCGTCCCGCGCCTACAAGTCCGGATTATTCCGACGGACAGACCGTCTATCTCTGGGGCGAGAGCTTCCGTCTCCGGCTGGAACCGGCTGCGCGTGGGCGAAACGCCTTCCTTCGCGAGCAGGAAGTCGTCTTGCAGGTTCATCCGGGCGATACGCCTGCGCAGCGGGAAGCGCTTCTGAACAGCTTTTACCGCACGCAGTTGGACGCGCAGATCCGCGCGCGCCTGCCATACTGGGAAGAAAAAACAGGTCTGCATCCGGAAAGCGTTCAGATCAAAAACATGAAAACCCGCTGGGGCACCTGCAACACCGCGGCAAGGCGCATCTGGCTGAATCTGCAGCTCGCAAAGCAGCCGCCCGTCTGCCTCGATTATGTCCTCGCTCACGAGCTGACGCACCTGCGCCATCCCGATCATGGCAAAGGCTTCTGGGCGTTTCTCCTGCGCGTCATGCCGGACTGCAAAGCCGTCCGCAAAGCGCTGGGCGAAAACCGTTTCCAATAATTCTGCATCAAAATTCCCCGGACACATAGCGTCCGGGGAATTACGTTTATTCGTCGCGCTCGCGCAAGCCCGCCACCTGCGAGATGGGCAGCGAGAAGCAGATTGTGCCCGCTCTGGTGCCGGGTCCTGCATGATCGGCAATCGCCCGCATGATCGCCGCCTTTTCCTCTGCGTGGGCGACGATATAGACCACATCCTTCTCATCAGCGAGGCTCACGCCGAAGAATTTTTCCGCGCGCGCTCTGCCGGTGCCCTTGGCGTGCAGCACCGTGCCGCCGCCGGCGCCCGCCGATCTTGCCGCGTCCATGACGGTGTCGGAGTAGCCTTCGTTCATAATTGCCATAATCAGCTCATGTGAAAAATCCATCGCGGGTTTTCCTCCTGTCTGTGTCGAATCGGTCAAAAAGCCCAGTGTTCTGCCGCCTGCCACGCTTTTGAGCGGAATTGCCATCATCACGCCGTTGCCGGGGATGTCGATAAAAAGCTTCCGCTTCGCCGCCTTGAAAATCTGCCGGGTCTGCTCCGCGTCCGCCACGGTGCTGACGACCGCTTTTTCCGTTGCGTCCAGTCCATAAGAAGAAAGCTGCTCGCCCGTTGCGGTGCCTCTTCCGAGCTTGGTCAGAACCATGCCCGCACCTGCCGACTGATAGATGGCAGACAGCATCTCCGCCCGATCGCGCTCTGAGATTGTAATCAGATAGTAAAGCTCCATCAAACCGCCTCCCAAAGCTCAATAATTTCATTTTCGCCGAAGCTCGGCAGCGCGGGCGCGTCCGTCTTCGTGCGCGACTTGAGAACATAGATGCCGCCCATGACCTGCACGGTGATCAGGGGCATCATCGCCACGAGCGCCACAAGCCCGAACGCATCGGTCATGACATTCCCGCCAAGCGCCGTACATGCGCCCATCGCCAGCGGCAGCATGAATGTTGCTGTCAGGGGTCCCGAGGCGACGCCGCCGGAGTCAAAGGCAATCGCCGTAAACGTGCGCGGCACAAAGAAGCTCAAGCCCAGCGCCGCCGCGTAGCCCGGCAGCAGGAAATAAAGAATCGGAAGTCCCGTCAAAACACGCACCATCGCAAGCCCGTTTGCAAGCGCCACGGCGACGGATAAGCTCAAGCCCATCGCCTTTGCCGAAATCGCGCCCGAGGTCAGCTCCTCGACCTGCTTGTTCAAAATATGTACCGCGGGCTCGGCGTCGATGATGAACCAGCCCATCAGCATTGCCAGCGGAATCAGAAGCGCGGACAGTCCGCTCGTCACCAGCTCTTTTCCGAGCACATAGCCCAGGGGCGAAAAGCCGACGTTCACGCCCGTCAGAAACAGCACCAGCCCCAGAAACGTATAGCCCACGCCCATGACGATCTTCGTCAGCGGCAGCTTTCGCAGGCGCAGCGAAAAGACCTGGAACAGCAAAAAGAACACGAAAATCGGCAGCAGCGCCATCGCGACCTCCAGCGTGTAGGTCGGAAGACTGTGAAGATACGCGCCGCCCAGCTCCACCGAGGTTTCAAACCCGCCAATCACCATATCGACATCCGCCTGCGTGTCCGCGGGATAGATTGCGCCCAGCAGCATCACCGCCATCACAGGACCGATCGAACACAATGCAACCAGACCGAAGCTGTCCGCCTTGGCATTTTCGTCGCTTCGGATCGACGCAACGCCGACGCCCAGCGCCATAATAAACGGCACCGTCATCGGTCCTGTCGTCACGCCGCCGGCGTCGAACGCGACCGACAAAAAGCCCGCGTCCGGCAAAAACGCTCCGGCAAACAGCAGCGCATAGAACACAATCAGCAAACGCCGCAGCGAGACAGAAAACAGAATTCTCGCCATGCACAGCATCAGAAACAGCCCCACGCCAACCGAGACGGTCACAATCAGCACCGTCTTGTCGATTGCCGGAACGTTCGTCGCCAGCACCTGCAAATCCGGCTCTGCCATCGTAATGGCGACACCCAGCAGGAAGCTCACTGCGAGAATGAACCAGAGCTTTCTGGATTTTGTCATCTTTGCGCCGATCAGGTTTCCGATGCGCGACATGGAAAGCTCCGCGCCCAGCGTGAACAGCCCCATGCCCAGAATCAGAAGCCCCGAGCCAAGCAGAAACGAGAGCATCAGCCCCACGTCCACCCGGACCAGTGCCAGACACAGCACTGCCACAATTGCCGTCACCGGCAAAACGGACGCCGCCGCCTCCTTCAGTTTTTCTGCCAACACCCGATACTGCAAATCAACACTCCTTCCAAACGGATTGTCCGCGCAGCCGCCTTAAATGGGCGCCGCGCACATACTTTGCCGCTATTGTACCAGATTTCACCCGGTTTGACCAGTTAAGAAGCCCAAACAAAAGCGAACAGTTTGTAAACAATCAAGAGCGCATAAAAAATCTGCCGGGAAGCCATCGTTTCCCGGCAGATTCTGGTGCATGGCGCTTACGCCTTCTTGAGCTCCTTGAGGCAGTTGGCGCAGATGTTCTTGCCCTTGTAAACCGTGATGTTCTTCGCATCGCCGCAGAACACGCAGGTCGGCTCGTACTTTTTCAGAATGATCGACGAACCGTCCACATAAATTTCAATGGAATCCTTCTCCGCGATGTCCAGAGTCCGGCGCAGCTCAATAGGCAGCACGATCCGACCCAGCTCATCCACTTTTCTAACAATGCCTGTCGATTTCATCTTTTTGTACCTCCGTTTGTTGTTTCTTCCACGGTGAACGCAGCCGCGGGGGCGGTCTTCGGTGCGTCCGCAGAGAATCGTTTTTTGCTGATCGGTCTTATCTTAACAGTCATTTATGTCCAAATTTTGAACAAACCAGATTTTGTGGAGGAAATTTATAGGAATGTCATATATTTGGTTGTTTTTTCTGTTTGCGAGCCTGGTCTGCGGCTTGCTCACAGATCAAGTGTCCGGTTTATCGGGCGCAGCCATGCAGGGCGCGCAGCAGGGTGTGGAGCTTTGCCTGTCTCTGTGCGGCGCACTGTGCCTGTGGAGCGGCGCGGCGCGCGTGATGAAGAAAAGCGGACTGACGCAGAAGCTTTCGCGCGTACTTTCTCCGTTTTTATCGCGCATTTTCCCGGAAACCTGCCGGGACGCAGAGGCTCGCGGCTATCTCTGCGCAAATATTACGGCAAATCTTCTGGGGCTCGGCAGCGCGGCAACGCCGATGGGCGTCAGCTGTGTGCGCAGAATGCAGACGCTGAGCCAAACGCCCGCGCGCGCCGGAAATGAAATGTGCCGCCTGATCGTCATGAACACCGCCTCGGTGCAGCTGCTTCCGACCACCGTCGCCGCCCTGCGCGCAAGCCTCGGTGCCGGCAGTCCCTTTGAGATTCTTCCCGCCGTATGGGTCAGCTCTGTCTGCTCGGTTTCGGTGGGGCTGCTGGCGGCGATGGCGCTGGAGGACGCGGCATGACAGAGCTGCTGGTTCCGCTTCTTCTGACGTTTATCAGTTTATATGCGCTGATCCGGAAGCAGGATGTGTATACGCTGCTGCTTACCGGTGCGCGCGAGGGGCTTTCGACGCTTCTTTCCATTGCCCCGAGTCTGATCATGCTTCTCACCGGCATTTCCATGCTCCGCAGCAGCGGCTTTTTTACCTGGATGGCGCAGGCGCTTGCGCCCGTTTTCCGCTTTCTTGGCATGCCGCCGGAGCTGGCGCCGCTGATGCTGGTGCGCCCGGTCAGCGGCAGCGCAGCGCTCGCGGTCGGCGCGGAGCTGATGCGGACCTATGGCGTGGACTCTCTCATCGGAAAAACTGCTGCCGTGATGCTCGGCAGCACCGAGACGACATTTTATACCCTCAGCGTCTACTTTGGCTCTGCCGGCATCCGTGCCACGCGCCATACGGTTCTTGCCGCGCTGCTTGCAGATTTTACGGGCTTTTTCATGGCGTGCCTTACAGCGAGACTCTTTTTGACCTGAACCGGCTGTTTCGGACTGTACTTTTGGAACATGCTTTGTTATAATAGTAAAATCTATGAGCAATTGCCAATACGAAAGGTGTATGTATATGAATGTCCTGATTGATCTGATTTCCCGGGAGGTTTCCGGCGCATTTTCGAAGGCGGGCTTTGATCCTGCCTACGGCAAGGCGACGCTGTCGAACCGCCCGGACCTGTGCGAGTATCAGTGCAACGGCGCGCTGCCCGCGGCGAAGGTTTACCACAAAGCGCCCATCCAGATTGCAACTGCGGTCAAGGAGCAGCTGGCGGATTGTGAGATGTTTGAAAGCGTCGAGACGGTAAACCCCGGTTTTCTGAACTTCAAGCTCTCGGCGGAGTTTCTGGCAGGCTATGTTGCGGAAATGAACCTTGCCGAGCATTTCGGCGTTCAGCCCGAGCAGAACCCCCGCACGATTGTTGTGGACTACGGCGGACCGAATGTGGCAAAGCCGCTGCATGTCGGGCACCTGCGCAGCGCCATCATCGGAGAGTCCATCAAGCGCATCTACCGTTTCTTCGGAAACCACGTCATCGGCGACATCCACCTCGGAGACTGGGGCTTGCAGATGGGTCTGATCATCGCGCAGGTGCAGTCGCAGCACCCCGAGCTTTGCTATTTTGACCCCGATTATACGGGCGAGTACCCCGAAGAAGCGCCCTTCACAATCTCCGAGCTGGAGAAAATCTACCCCGAGGCAAGCGCAAGATCGAAGGTCGACGCAGACTTTGCCGAGAAGGCGCACAACGCGACGTATTTGCTCCAGCAGGGCGAGCGCGGCTACCGCGCCATGTGGAAGCAGATCATGCGCGTATCGGTCGAGGACCTCAGGAAGAACTACGAAAACCTCAATGTCAGCTTCGATGTATGGCTCGGAGAGTCCGACGCGCAGGCGTATATCCCCACGATGCTGAAAATCGTGGAAAGCAAGCACCTGGCAGTCGAGTCCGACGGCGCGCTCGTCGTTCCCGTGCAGGAGCCGACCGACACAAAAGAAATTCCGCCCTGCATTCTTCTCAAATCCGACGGCGCAACGCTCTACGCAACCACTGACCTTGCAACCATCGTCCAGCGTGAGCAGGACTTCCACCCCGGCAAGATTCTTTATTTGACGGATAAGCGCCAGAGCCTGCACTTTGAGCAGGTCTTCCGGGTGGCGAGAAAGGCGGAGCTGGTTCCCCCGGAAACCGAGCTTTCGCACATCGGCTTCGGCACGATGAACGGCAAGGACGGCAAGCCCTTCAAAACGCGCGAGGGCGGCGTCATGCGTCTGGAGGTTCTGATTCGCGAGATCACCGACTATGTGACCGAAAAGATCAAAGAGAATCAGACCGTATCCGACGAAGAGCTTCCCGAGACCGCAAAGAAAATTGCGATGGCAGCGCTCAAATACGGCGACCTTTCGAACCTTGCCACCAAGGACTATGTCTTCGATCTCGACCGGTTCTCCTCGTTTGAGGGAAACACGGGTCCGTATATTCTCTACACCGTCGTCCGCATCAAGTCGATTCTCGCAAAATACGACGGCGTTGTCGCGGACTGCAAGCTGCTGCCGCCGGAAAGCCGTCAGCAGAAGGACCTCATGCTGGTTCTTTCGCGCCTGTCTGACAGCCTGATCTCGAGCTACAAAAACTCCGCGCCGAACGAAATCTGCGCGTATATCTATGAGCTTGCCGGCGCGGCAAACAAGTTCTATCACGATGTGAAGATTATCTCCGAGCCCGATGAAGCGAAAAAAGCCAGCTACGTCGCGCTCATGGACCTCACGCGCCGCGTTCTGGAAACCTGCATCGATCTGCTGGGCTTCAGCGCGCCCGAAAGAATGTAAGCCTTTTGCCCGTCCATTGGGGAACCGGTGGGCGGGCTTTTTCGTCCTAAAATCATAAGAAGTTCTTAAATTTCCAGGATTGCTTGTCACGCAGGAACATATCCTTTATAATGAATCCGGAAAGAAAACGAGAAAGAGAAAGGAAGATTATTATGAAAGCAGGAGATTTCCGTGCCCTTGCGCGGCAGGCGCTCGCAGGTCGCTG
>CALERM010000032.1 GCA_937907715.1 uncultured Clostridia bacterium | reverse complement strand
GACCGCACGAAAGGGCAGCTCGGCTTCTGCCGCCAGCCGGACAGGATTTACGCAGCGCGCGCCGCGGCGCATTATTGGGAAGAGCCGGTGATTTCCGGCAGCTTTGGCTCCGGCGCAGTCTTTTTTTCCGGCTGCACGTTAAAATGCCTGTTTTGCCAGAACGGCGTCATCTCGCAGGAAAACCTCGGAAAAGAAATTACGACCTCTCGTCTGCGGGAAATTTTTCTGCGACTGATCGACGACGGCGTCCAGAACATCAATCTCGTCACGCCGACGCACTTTCTTCCGTCCATACTTCCCGCGCTCACACCGAAGCTCCCCGTGCCCGTGGTCTACAACTGCGGCGGCTATGAGCGCGTCGAAACGCTGCGCGAGCTGGAGGGACTGATTGATATCTACCTCCCGGACATGAAATATTCTGACCCGAAGCTTGCCGGAACATTAAGCGCCGCGCCCGACTATGTCGAGACTGCGAAAGCGGCAATCGCGGAAATGTACCGGCAGGTGGGCGGCGCGATCATTGAAGACGAGATCATGCAGCGCGGCATGATCATCCGGCACCTGATGCTTCCCGGAGCGCTTGACAATACGCTGGGCGTTCTCGACTGGTTTTCCGAGGCATTTCCGAAGGGCGACGTCCTGTTCAGCCTCATGAGCCAGTACGTGCCGATGGGAAAGGCAAAAGAAATACCGCCCTACGACCGGCGGATTACCGAAGACGAATACAATGCGGCGCTTTCCTATCTGGATCTGCTCGGAATCGATAACGGGTTCACGCAGGATTATTCCGCTGCGACCGAAGACTATATTCCGGATTTTTCGTTCGAGGGCTTATAAAATCAAAACAAACGTTTGATTTTTACAGACGCTTGTGCTATACTGGAAAAAAAGACGTAGGAGGCTGCGGCAGATGGCACGAACGACAGACAAGCGCGAGCGCATTTTGCAATATATCACCCAGTTTACGCACGACTATGGATACTCCCCCTCCGTGCGCGAGATCTGCGAGGGCGTGGGTCTTGCATCCACGGCGACCGTCCATTATCATCTCAACGCTCTGCGGCAGGATGGCGTCATCAACATGGACGGCAAAAAGAACCGAACCATCAGTCTGCCGGACCGGCTTCCGACCGGAAAAATCCCGGTCGTCGGCGTCGTGACCGCAGGCGTGCCGATTCTGGCAGTGGAAAACATTGAAGGATACCTGCCGTGGGATGGAGACGAAAGCTGCTTTGCGCTGCGCGTGCGCGGCGACTCGATGATCAATGCCGGCATTCTCTCCGGCGACAAGGTCGTCGTCCGCCCGCAGAAGACAGCGGAAAACGGGCAGATCGTCGTGGCGCTGCTGGACGACTCGGCGACCGTCAAGCGCTTTCACCGCGAGAAGGGAAAAATCTGGCTTCTTCCGGAAAACCCCGCATATAAGCCCATCGACGGCACAGA
>CALERM010000031.1 GCA_937907715.1 uncultured Clostridia bacterium | reverse complement strand
TCCCAGAATGCGACCGCGCTGGCGGCTGCAACGTTGAGAGAATCGACGCCGTGTCCCATGGGGATGCGGACGGTGTAGTCGCAGGCGGCGATGGTAGAGGCGGCAAGCCCGTTTCCCTCTGCGCCGAGGACAATGGCAAGCTTCGGAAGATCGGAAAGTCTGCCGTCTCCCAACGCAATCGAATCGTCGCGCAGCGCCATCGCGCAGGTAGAAAAGCCCGCGCGATGCAGAAGCGACCAGTCGTCCATCACAGCCCACGGAATCTGGAACACGGTTCCCATGCTCACGCGCACCGCACGCCGGGTCAGCGGATCGCAGCACGTGGCGGTAAGCAGCACTGCATCCATGCCGAGCGCCGCAGCCGAGCGGAAGATGGCGCCGATGTTCGTCGCGTCTACCACGCCCTCCAGAACAGCGACGCGGCGCGCGTCCTTTAAAACGTCCGCAGGCGCTTTTGGCGCGGGGCGGCGCATGGCGCACAGAACGCCTCTTGTGAGCGTATAGCCGGTGAGACCGGCGAGGACATCCCGATCTGCCGTATAAACCGGAACGTCCGGGAATCGGGCGAGAAGGGGCGCAGCGTCGAGTTCTATGTGGCGCTGCTCCATGAGAAACGAGAGGGGGGATAGCCCGGCGTCCAGCGCGGTCTGGATCACCTTCGGGCTTTCGGCGATAAAGACGCCCTTTTCCGGCTCCAGCCGGTTTCGCAGCTGCGCCTGCGTGAGCCTTGCGTAGACATCCAGCTCGGGCGCATCCAGAGAGGTAAGCACTTGAATGTTTGCCATATGTCTGCTCCTGATCAAATGATTAGCTGTATCATACAGGCAGCGCGGAGAAAAATCAAGCGTCCTGCCGCTTTGCCGCCTGCTCCAGCACCGTCATGGATTTGCGGAACTGGCGCGAGAACAAAATGGCGGTAAACGTGACAGCAATCACGTCCGCGACAGGCTCCGCCATGTAGACGCCCATGACCGGATCGGAAACGAGCTGCGGCATGAGATAAATGAGCGGAATGAGCAGCACGAACTTGCGGACGACTGCCACAATGATCGAGCAGGGCGCGTTTCCCAGCGAGACAAACGTCATTTGGCAGGCAATCTGGATGCCGAAGAGCACCAGCACGCCGCAGTAGATGCGAAGCGCCTTTGCCGCGAAGACGATAAGGTCTTCATTTGGTGTGAAGATCGAGGCAAAGACCTGCGGGAAAAGCTGAATGGAACCCCAGAGCACGGTCGAGTAAACAAGAGATGAGGTAAGCAGGAGCTTGAACGCCTGCTTTACGCGCGCCGCATTTTTTGCGCCGTAGTTGTAGCTCAGAACCGGCTGCGCGCCCTGCGAGAGCCCTTGCAGCGGGAGCATCGCAAACTGCATGACGCTCGTTAAGATGGTCATCGCACCGACGGCGATATCGCCGCCGTATTTGAGCAGGGACGTGTTGAAGCAGACGGAAATGACGCTCTCGCTTGCCTGCATGATGAAGGATGCCGCGCCCAATGCCACACAGGGAAGAAAATACTGCGCCCGCAGGCGGATATTCTCATTTTTGAGCCGCAGCAGCGTCTTTTTTCCACGCAGAAACGCGCAGACCCAGACGCACGACACGCCTTGCGAGGCAATGGTTGCCAGAGCAGCGCCCTTCACGCCCATGTGGAACACGAAGATGAACAGCGGGTCCAGGACGATGTTGCACACCGCGCCGATGAGCACCGTCAGCATGCCGGTTTTTGCAAAGCCCTGTGCGGTAATGAAGGCGTTCATGCCGAGCGTCAGCTGGACAAAGAGCGTGCCGAGGGCGTAGATGTTCATGTAGCTGACGGCGTAGTCAATTGTATTTTCGCTCGCGCCGAAGGCAAGCAGCAGCGGGCGGTTCCAGATCAGAAGCACAGCGGTCAGAATGAGCGAGACGAGAATTTGCAGCGTAAAGCAGCTGCCAAGTGTCTTTTCCGCCGACTCGTGGTCGTTTTTGCCCATGAAGATCGACGCGCGCGGCGCGCCGCCGGTGCTGATGAGCGCGGCAAACGCCGAGACGATCATGATAATCGGCAGACAAACGCCGACGCCGGTCAGCGCAAGAGAGCCGTCGCCGGGCATATGCCCGATATAAATGCGGTCGACAATGTTGTAGAGCATGTTGACCAGCTGCGCGATGACCGTCGGCACGGAGAGCCTGAGAAGCAGTTTTCCGACCGATTCGGTTCCCAAGAATGTTTTGTCCTGATTCATGTTGATCATACCTTCCTGTTTTCTGCGCCGGGTTTATTCTATACCGGCGGCGGCGCGCTCGAGATTCTGCGAGATGGTTTCCATACAGCGGGCAAAGCACGAAAGCTCCTCGGGGCTCAGTCCCTGCGCGAGCGTCCGGGCAAAGCGCTCCTGCATCTGTCTGCCGCGTGCAATGATGCTTGACGCCTTCTCGGTCGGCTCCAGACGGAGCTTGCGCCGGTCGCCGGGGACGCTTCTGCGCTCCAGAAGCCCCAGCGTGACGAGCGTGTCGACGTGCAGTGAGACAATGCCGGGCTTGAGCCGCCGCATGGCGCAGATGTCCTTTGCGGTGCGGTTTTCCGGGTTGTTCGCGAGAAACAGCAGAATCTCTGCCGCCGTCTGCGGAATCGCAAACTCGCGGCTGAGCGGCTGCATGGCGGCGCTGTAGGCGTCCATGAAGCGCTTGGCGTGGATGTGGAGCTTTGCTGCGGGCGGAAAATTATCCATGCAAACTGCCTCCAAAACTGGAATGTTCAATCTTGAACAATTCAATTATAACCATAATTGCGGCGCTGTCAAGCCGCTTGTGCGAAAAAATCCGCCCGGTTTTTCCGGGCGGATGCGCGCTATTTTTTTGCGTTGATGACCAGAAGAATGCCCGCGCCGCAGGAGATATGCGCCGCGCCTTCCCATTCGTTGCTGACGCCGATGGGGAAGCTGTTTGTGACCAGCGCGCCGTGCAGCGGGTACTTGACGCCGGTGATGCAGACATCCTCCACACGGTCCGTCAGCGCCAGCACGGAAAGAGAGTAGCCCTCGCAGGGCGGAAGGGTAATTTCGCCGTTGCAGAGCAGATGCAGCCGCGCCTCGCGCCCGTAAAGCGACGCCTTCACGCCGTGCCGGCAGGCAAAAGACAGACTCTGGATGTTTCCCAGCAAATGGTCCAGCCGGCCGCCCAGTGCGCAGTAGAGCCGGATTTCCGAAAAGCCCTCGGAAACCGCCCAGCGCACCGCCGCCATCGTATCGGTGTCGTCCTTTTCCACCGGCAGGTCCAGCACCGGCACGTCCTCCGGCAGCGCGCCGCGGTAGGAATCGAAATCGCCGACGAGCAGGCCCGGGCGGATGCCGGACTTTTGTGCGTAGACGTAGCCCCGGTCGCAGGCGATGATAAAATCGGCGGTCTCAATGCCGCAGAGCGTGTCGTCCTGCCCGCCGGAAATGATGGCGCAAAGCTGCTTCATAGTGCCTCCAAAAAAATGGACTGCCCGAAGGCAGTCCCAGGGTGCGTTTATTTTACCATAACCGGGCGCAAAATCAAGCTTCGTCCGCGAGAATATCGCCCTCGATGGAGAACGTCACCACGCGCAGGGGCAGCTCTTTTCCGCTTTCGGCGATCGCCTTCTTCGCCGCGAATTCCAGCCCGCCGCAGCAGGGAACCTCCATGCGAAGCAGCGTCACGGAGGAAATGCCGTTCTGCGCAAAAATCGCGCCGAGCTTCTGGCTGTAGTCGACGGCGTCGAGCTTCGGGCAGCCGATCAGCGTGATTTTCCCGCGCATGAAATCCTCGTGGATGGAAGCGTAGGCATAAGCAGTGCAGTCAGCGGCAAGCAGCAGCTCGCAGCCTTCAAAATACGGCGCGTTCACGGGCGCAAGCTTGATCTGACAGGGCCACTGCGCCAGCCGCGACGGACGCTTCTGCGCGGACTCCGGCGCGTCCTGCGGTTTCTGCTGCATCTGCCGGACCCTTGCGCCGGGGCAGCCTGTGTGCGCCGCCTTATGCGCCTTTGCCGCCTGAACCGCCGCTTCGTTATAGGGTGCGGCTTCGCGCTCGACAAAATGAATCGCGTTCATCGGACATGCCGGCAGGCAGTCGCCGAGTCCGTCGCAGTAGTCCTCGCGCATCAGCTTTGCCTTTCCGTTTACGATGGCAATGGCACCCTCATGGCAGGCGCTTGCACACGCACCGCAGCCGTTGCAGAGGCTTTCTTCGATCTGGATGATTTTTCGTTTCATCAAAACCACTCCGTTTCCTTTGTTCTGGCGTCAGTATAGCAGAGGCAGGCAAACAAGTCCGTTGCAGTTCCAACAAACAGCACGGAATAATTTGCAAAGACCGCCGCGCCCCGGACAGGTGCGGCGGTATAAAAGCTGTGTGCAGAAATTCAGTCCTCGCGGAAGATGATACCGTTTTCGTCGGCTTTTTCAATGACGGCGAGCGCATGGTAGTTGACGCCCATGTTGCGCAGCCGGTCGCCGCCGCCCTGGAAGCCCTTTTCAATCGCGATGCCGACGCCGACAAGCTCCGCGCCCGCCTGCTCGACCAGCTCGCAAAGACCGCGGACCGCTTCGCCGTTTGCCATGAAGTCATCGAGAATCAGCACATGGTTGTCTTTCGTCAGCCACTGCTTGGAGAGGATCTGCGTGACCTTCTTTTTGTAGGTGTAGGAATAGATCTCGCTCTGGTAAAGACCGCCCTCGATGTTGTCGCTCTTTGCCTTCTTGGCAAAGACCATCGGAAGACCGTACCGGTAGGCACAGATCGAGGCGAGCGCGATGCCGCTTGCTTCGGCGGTGAGGATGAGGGCGACCTTCGACAGATCGAACAGCTTTGCAAACTCGTCGGCAATGTCTGCCATCAGCTTGCAGTCAATCCGGTGGTTGAGGAAACCGTCGACTTTTACGATATTGCCGGGCAAAACCTTGCCTTCCCTTAAGATCCGCTCCTTAAGCTCCTGCATAACAAACCTCCTGAAATCATAAAAATGGCGGCAAGAGATAATTCTCCTGCTGCCAATTCACAAAGCCGCGGGAAAGCTGCGCCCACCTGCGGCAATCGTCCAATAGTCGCAGCTCTGGCGCTGCGGTAGAAACATCCGGGCCATGTATCCGGACCTATATTGGCAACAAACCTTATGAAATGCAAAGACCGCCAAGCGTCAGCTGACAAGGGCACACGCGCTTGCGTACCGGACTGGACCGCCGTCTGCTGCGTTATCGTCCTAGGGTGTATCTGAAAACCCCCAACGCACCCGGACAGTGGGCCTTTTCACGCTGCGCCGCGCCATTTTTCCTTGAAATACGTCAGTATTCCTG
>CALERM010000030.1 GCA_937907715.1 uncultured Clostridia bacterium | reverse complement strand
GAAAAATCTGGCTCTTATCGACGATGGCTCCGAACGGACAGCTTACAAGGCACTGCCCGCAGGAAACGCAGCGGTCATAGTCAATCTGTGCCTTGCCGTTTTCGTCGAGCCCGATCGCGTCCATGCCGCACGCCGCCTGACAGGGGCGCTCGATGAACGCAATGGCGTGGTACGAGCAGGCGCTGGCGCATTTGCCGCAGCGGATACAGACGGTTTCGTCAATGACGCTCTTGCCGTTTGCAAAGGAAATCGCGCCCTTGGGGCAGACGCTCTGACAGGATGCAGCCAGGCACCCCTGACAGATATTTGTCACGCTGTAGCGCCTTGTCGGGCAGGCATGGCAGGCGTAGGGAATGATGTTGACGAGCGGCGGCTCATAGTATTGCTCTGCGATGGCGGCGTGGTCCATACCCTCGGTGAGCAGCGTCCGCGTCTGCACGGGCTGCAAGGACAGCCCCATCGCCAGACGGACACGCTCGCCCGCGATGGCGCGCTCCAGAAAGACCGACTCCCGGTGCAGGGGGCTGTCGCCGGGGACGATGCGGTATGGAATATCCTCCATCTGGCTGCAATCGCCGGAATATGCCATTCTGGCGACCTCGGCAAAGATGTTTTTTCGGATATCGGTGATCAGGGAAGGGATGCCGCGCATAAGAAAAAGACCTCCGGGTCTGAGATTTTGAGGTGCCGGACGCCCGGTAAGAGGGGGACGGACGCCCGGCGGAGCAGATGGCGGATTGGGACCGCCGTTAGAAAGAGGCGGGGATGTAGATATCATCCCACCTATGCAGGGTTGGCATGCAACAATACAAACAAAAAATCCGCGCAGCCAGCATGACCGCACGGAAACGAAGCCCTGACCCAAAAAGCGGGAGAGGAACGCAGCATTTCGGTCCCGGTCGTGGCAGGACGCGGGGCAGCTCTCGGAAGACCTGACTTATTCTGACCATTGCAGACATCACAGTGACCGACTCGCGGGGCTTCTCACCCCATTCCACCTGCAAGCACAAGGCTTGCGCGAACTACCCGATATTTATTTTTCACTATTATAGCATAGGAGCACGCAATTGCCAATATCATTTTTTGATATGATATGTTGAATTTTGCATGGCAGTATCTGATAATCGAGATAATATGCGGCTGGTTTTATGCGCCTTTATCAAAGAATGCTGCGTGCATCTTCTCGCTGCTGCAAAATATTTCTGCTCGGCTCCCGTTTTGGAGACGATGCGCCCGCCAACCCGGTTGCCCAAAACGTGTTCACCCCAACTTTTGCTCCATGAGATACAGGTCTGCGCGGGACGGAATGCGCTCGGCGGTGGTCTTTTCGTCGACGACTCCATCGAGATATGCCGCCAGTTCTTCTTCAGTGATTTGCTCGATGGGCTCGGTCGGATAATCTGGCTTCTGCGCATGATCGACGAGTGCGTAAAACGTGTCAATGTCCGCCTGCGTGACTTTTTCCTCCGCCAGAAGCTGCGCAAACTGCTCCTGCAACACCGCGTCGCTGACCGGCAGATAATTGACGCTCTGCTGATAGGCGCTTGACAGCAGGTAGCTCAAAAACGCCCACGCGCCAGATTTCTGCTTACTCTGGCTGTTGAGCGCGCAGTGCCTCGCCGTCTGCGCAGATGAGCTGCAAGAGCAAACGGCAGGGCGGTTGTGTTTGTCATTCGTGTCGGATTATCGCGCGCCGAGCTTGCTGCATGCTTCGAGGATACAGGCAATGCCGAGCAGCAGCAGATAGAAGCCGATGACGAGGTTCATCGACAGGAACGTCACCTGCGGCGTCAGGAGCATCGAAACGCCAAGCAGGATGCCGAGAATGTTGACGATCAGCTCGATCACATAGAACGCTGTACCCGCGGTGAAGCGCACGACAGACAGGTGCGTGAGCCGGGAAATGCAGTGTGCGATGAACCAGAGCGGGAAGAAAAGCCCGATTGCCCAGCGTCCGGCGCCCGGATGGACCATGAGAACGAGTCCCGCCATCACGCCGAGAATGCCCGTGACGAGCGATACCGTCGGGGCAAAGCCGACGTGCCGCTCCATCTTGCAGTAGAACACAATGTCGGCAATGCCGGTTACCAGTGCGGCGACGCCGTAGATCACAATCAGCGTCGTGAGATAATCGACGGGTCTGAAAAAGCTGTAAATGCCAAGTACGGTCAACAAAATGCCGATGATCAGCTCCAGCCAGCCATAGGAAGAACGCTGTCTCATTGTTTTTCCGCCTCCGTTTCCTGTTTCAGAACATGCATGAACTCTTCGCCGGTGATGGTTTCCTTTTCATAGAGGTACTTTGCCAGCGCATCGAGCGCCTTGCGGTTCTGTTTAAGAATCTGGACCGCCTTTTCGTGCTGGGCTTTTACGAGCGAGACGACCATTTTGTCGATCTCCTGCTGCGTGGCAGCGGAACAGGCAAGAGACGTATCGCCGCCGAGATACTGATTATTGACGGTTTCCAGCGCGACCATATCAAATTCCTCACTCATGCCGTAGCGGGTGATCATGGCGCGCGCCAGCTTCGTCGCCTGCTCGATATCGTTCGACGCACCCGTCGTAATCTCGCCGAAGACGACCTCCTCGGCGGCTCTGCCTCCCGTGAAGGTGCAGATCTTGTTTGCCAGCTCGTCTTTCGACATCAGATACTTGTCGCCGGTCTCGACCTGCATCGTGTAGCCGAGCGCGCCGGAGGTTCTGGGGATGATCGTGATTTTCTGCACGGGCGCGGAGTGCGACTGCATCGCGGCGACCAGCGCGTGACCGATCTCGTGGTATGCAACCGTCTTCTTTTCCTGATCGGACAGCACGGCGTTCTTTTTCTGGTAGCCCGCAATAACGACCTCAATGGATTCCTCCAGATCGGCTTCCGTGACCACAGTCCGGTTGTTGCGCACGGCGCGCAGGGCTGCTTCGTTGATCATGTTAGCAAGCTCCGCGCCCGAAGCGCCGGACGCCATACGCGCAATCGTGTGAAAGTCCACATCGTCGGCAGTTTTGATCTTTTTCGCGTGGACCTTCAAAATTGCCTCGCGCCCGGCAAGGTCCGGAAGCTCCACGGGTACGCGCCGGTCGAAGCGTCCGGGACGGGTGAGCGCCGGGTCCAGAGACTCGGGACGGTTCGTCGCGGCGAGAATGATGACGCCGTTGTTATCGTCAAAGCCGTCCATTTCGGTCAGCAGCTGGTTCAAAGTCTGCTCTCGCTCGTCGTTAGACGAAAGCTGATTGTCGCGCTTTTTGCCGATGGCGTCAATCTCGTCGATGAAGACGATGCAGGGCGCTTTTTCCTTTGCCTGCTTAAAAAGGTCTCTTACCTTGCTCGCGCCCATGCCGACGAACATCTCGACGAACTCCGAGCCGGAGATCGAGAAGAACGGCACGTTCGCTTCACCGGCGACAGCCTTGGCGAGCATCGTTTTGCCCGTTCCCGGAGGACCGACAAGCAGCACGCCCTTCGGCATCGACGCGCCGACGTCGGTGTATTTCTGCGGGTTGTGGAGATAATCGACGATTTCGGCAAGCGATTCCTTTGCCTCGTCCTCGCCGGCAACATCGTCAAAGCGGATGCCCTTGGTGGACTGCACATAGATCTTTGCATTTGATTTTCCAATGCCGCCGAACATCAGAGAGTCCTTGCCGCCCATCTGCTCGCGCAGCTTCTTTGCCATATACTGCCCGAGTCCGATGAAAATCAGCATCGGCAGAAGACCGGTGATGAGAAGACTCAGAAGCGGCGAGGTCGACGCATCGACGTCCTTGGAAAATTTTGCGCCCGATTCATACAGGCGCTCGGTAAGGTTCGGATCGTCCATGACGTTTGTCTGATAGACGTTCTTTCCGTCCTTGTCGGTAAAGACGATCTGCTGGTCCTCGACCTGCACCTGTCCGATGTTCTTGCTCTCGGTCATGGACATGAACGTGCCATAGTCCACCTCTGTGACCTCCTGCTTCAGAAGCAGCGGCGTGATGATGAGATTGAAGACGAGCAGCACCAGAAGCACGACGCCATAGTAATAGATCAGGGGCTTCCTCGGGCTTTTGACTTCCTTCATGTGGGTTCCTCCTTTATGGGTTCCGGTCAGCATCATAGCTCCCGCTTGCAAAATGCGGCGAGATACGATATGATAGGCAAAACCGGCAAATTGACAAATTGTGAGGGGATTGTTTGTGAAAACTGTTGAAACGCAGTCGAAGCTCAAGCTGATTGCGTCGCTGTGCATCTTTGGTACGATCAGCCTGTTTGTGCGCAATATCGCGCTTGGCTCCGGACTGATTGCGCTGTCGAGAGGCTTGCTCGGCACGGTATTTCTGCTGCTGTTTCTCGCCGTGCGCCGTCAGAAGCCGGATATCCCCGCCATCCGGAAAAACCTTGGAATTCTGCTGCTCTCCGGCGGCATTATGGGGCTCAACTGGGCGCTGCTGTTTGAGGCGTACCGGTATACGACCGTCGCCACGGCGACGCTCTGTTATTACATGCAGCCGGTGTTCCTGACGCTGGCGGCGGCAGTGCTTCTCGGCGAGAAGCTGAACGTTAAAAAGGGACTTTGCATGCTGGCGGCGTTTTGCGGTATGGTCCTGATTTCGGGCGTCGTCGGAGGCGGCATGCCGGAAGCGCGGGAGCTGACCGGCATTGCTCTGGGGCTCGGCGCCGCCTGCTTCTATGCCTGCGTCATTCTCTGCAACAAAAAGCTCAAGGAGATCGGCGCCTACGATAAAACGATTGTCCAGCTGTTTGCTGCGGCGCTTGTGATGGTGCCATACTGCGCGCTGACAGGCGAGCGCTTCACGGCGGAAACGTTCCAGCCGGTCTCGCTCGTCTGCCTGCTGGTCCTCGGCATGTTCCACACGGGCTTTGCCTACGCACTGTACTTTGGCAGCATGAAGGCGCTGCGCGCGCAGACGATTGCAATTTTCAGCTATATTGACCCTGTGATTGCAATTATCCTCTCCGTGACCGTTCTGCATGAGCCGTTTACAATCCAGAGCGCCGCCGGCTCGGTCCTGATTCTCGGCGCGGCATTTGTCAGCGAAAAA
>CALERM010000029.1 GCA_937907715.1 uncultured Clostridia bacterium | reverse complement strand
CCGCCATGGCAAAGTTCGACTACACCGGCGGCTTCCGTCAGGAGCTGATCGAGCTTGCCGACGTCCTGCCCGCCTCGGTCTTCGACACAGTCAATATCGATTGACGCACTACACGCAAAAGGACCTGCCGCAATTTTGCGGCAGGTCCTTGTTTGCGTGAAATACCTCGTAGAGTTTCGCCCCGCAGGGCGAAATAAAATGGAAATTCATGTTATCCGGCGGCTTCGCCGACCGGACAGGACAGCCGTTAGCGGTTTTACCGCTTACGGATGTCGCGTACTCCTTACGGGTAAACATACTGCTCGCCTCGCAAGTGTGGAATTTTGCGCCTCCGGCGCAAAATTATGCGCGCAGTCGAGGCGCAGTCCTCTTTGTCAAAAAAGCGTCAGCTTTTTTTGACAGCCTCTGAAATCCGGAACAGGCGTCTGGCGTTTTCGCTTGTCGCAGCGCCGACCTGCTCGGGGGTAAGACCGCGAAGCGCGGCGATTTTTGCCGCGACATAGGGAACCAGCGACGGATCGTTGCGCCGCCCGCGAAACGGCTCGGGCGCCATATACGGGCAATCGGTCTCGATTAACATTCGCTCGAGCGGAATGCTGCTTGCAACCTCGACCGCCTTGCGTGCGTTCTTGAACGTCACAACGCCGGTAAAGCCGATGTACCACCCGCGCTTTACCAGCTCCTTCGCCATCTCCAGACTTCCCGAGAAGCAGTGAAACACGCCCGTCACATCGGGAAACTCGTCGATGATTCGCAGCCCGTCCTCGTGCGCCTCGCGCTCATGGACCACGACCGGAAGGGAACACTCGCGCGCCAGCTGCATCTGCAGCCGGAAGGCAGCTTTTTGCACCTCGCGCGGCACGTCCTCATAGTGATAATCCAGCCCGATCTCGCCGATTGCCTTCACGCGGGGGTTTTTGCAGAGCGCGCGGTAGACCTCGATGCGCGCTGCGTCCACGTGGTCCGCGTCGTCCGGGTGGCTGCCGACGGCTGCCCAGACCCAGTCGTAGGTCTGCGCCAGACGCACCGAGTTTTCAGATGACGGCAGGTCGCAGCCGATGTTCATCATCGCCGTCACGCCGTTCTGGCGCATACGGGCAAGAATCCCGACAAAATCCTCCTGAAACCGCCCGTCGTCCAGATGGGCGTGGGAATCAAAATACATGCTATGCCTCCTGTTCGTGCTGCGACAGCCAGATCAGCAGCACCGCAATATCGCTCGGCGAGACGCCCGAAATGCGCCCGGCCTGCCCGATGGAAAGCGGGCGAATTTCCTGCAGCTTCTGCCGCGCCTCGACGCGAAGTCCCGTGATGGAAAGATAATCGATTTCCGGGGGAAGCAGCCGGTTCTCCTCGCGCGCAAGCTCCGCCACCTGCCGCTGCTGGCGCTCGATATAGCCCGCATACTTCATCTGAATCTCGACTGCCTCCTGCACCGCGGCAGAAAGCGCCGGGCGCTCGGGGTCGAAGGGGGCAAGATCCCGATAGCCGATCTGCGGGCGGCGGATCAGATCGGAAAGGCGCGCCGAGCCCTTGACAGGCGCGGTATCGTGCGCGGTCAGCATCTCGTTGAGCGCCGCACTCTCTGCAATGCCGGTCGCCTCCAGCCGTTTGATCTCCCGGTCGACGGTCCGGTATTTTTCCAGCACCGCCTCATACTGCGCATCCGACACCAGACCGATCCGGTGCCCGATGGGGCAAAGCCGCTGGTCGGCATTGTCCTGCCGGTGCAAGAGCCGGTATTCCGAGCGCGAGGTCATAATCCGGTACGGCTCGTTCGTGCCCTTCGTGACCAGATCGTCAATCAGCGTTCCGATGTAGCCGTCCATGCGCTTTAAAATCATTGGCTCTTCCCCTTTGATTTTGAGCGCCGCGTTGACGCCCGCAACAAAGCCCTGCACCGCCGCTTCTTCATAGCCGGAAGAGCCGTTGAACTGCCCCGCGCCGTAAAGCCCGGGGACCTTTTTGCTCTCGAGCGTCGGCAGAAGCTCGGTCGGGTCGATGCAGTCATATTCAATCGCATACGCCGGGCGCATCATTTCGGCGTGTTCGAGTCCTGCAATCGTGTGGACCATCGCGATCTGCACGTCCTCAGGCAGGCTCGACGACAGCCCCTGAATGTAAAGCTCGTCCGTCCCCAGCCCGCACGGCTCGACAAAGAGCTGATGGCGCGGCTTGTCGGGGAAGCGGTCGATCTTCGTTTCGATCGACGGGCAGTAGCGCGGACCGACGGACTCGATCATGCCGTTGAAAAGCGGCGAGCGCGCAAAATTTTCCCGGATGATCCGGTGCGTTTCCTCGTTGGTATAGGTGAGATAGCAGACCGCCTGATTCTCAACCGCCGTTGTGGTCGAGAACGAAAACGGCACGGGCTGCTCGTCGCCCGGCTGCAGCTCCATTTTGGAAACATCCACCGAGCGGCGGTTGATGCGCGGCGGCGTACCGGTCTTGAACCGACGCATGCGAAGCCCGAAGGCTGTCAAACATTCGGTCAGCCCGATGCCCGCCTGCATGCCGTCGGGACCCGAGGAATAGGCACACTCGCCGGTAATGACGCGCGCGTCCAGATACGTGCCAGAGGCGATCACAACCGCTTTTACCTCATACACCGCGCCGAGCCGCGTCGTAACGGACGAAACGTGTCCGTCCGTCAGACCGATGGAGACAACCATCGCCTGCTTGAGGTCCAGATGCTCCTGCCGTTCGAGTACGCGCTTCATATCCTCCTGATATTTCCGCCGGTCTGCCTGCGCGCGCAGCGAATGAACGGCAGGGCCCTTGCCGAGGTTCAGCATCCGGTACTGGATGCAGCAGCGGTCCGCCGCCTTTGCCATCTCGCCGCCCAGCGCATCGAGCTCGCGCACGAGATGTCCCTTTCCCGTGCCGCCGATGGCGGGGTTGCAGGGCATGTTGCCCACCGCGTCGAGGTTGATCGTAAAGACGACGGTGCTAAGACCCATTCTGGCGCAGGCAAGCCCCGCTTCAATTCCCGCGTGTCCCGCGCCGACCACCGCCACATCATAGCTTCCCGCCGCATAATTCATACCCATCGCCTCCGATATCCGTTTGAAATCTTATTTTAGCAACTGTACAGGCGTTTTGCAAGAACGCAGCCGCGTTTGAAAGAAAAAACGTCCTGCGCCCCGTTTCGCCGCCATCCGCGCCGAAGCCGGCGTACAATGGCAGAAAAGGAGGCGCAGGACATGCAGAATTTCCGAGGGCTCATGCGCGCAGCCTGCGAGAAAACGCGGCAGGACAATCTGACGGTTTGCGAAGATGCGCAGCGGGAGCTTGCCTGCGCGATGCAGACGCAGCTTCTCAAGCAGCTGTGTACGCTGCTGCTGAAGCCGGGTGCGCCGGACGGGCAGCGGCTCAAGCAGGCGCGCGCGCTTTGCCTGCAGGCGCAGCTCTTTTTCCGGGAGCACGGCATTTAGGGCGTATGCGTTCGCTCCGGACAAAGCTTCAAATTTATTCCACGCGACCGCTTTCGACGGACAATTTCCGCAAACCGCGCTATACTGAGCGTACAGCTTATCCAATGCGAGCGCACTTCATATCCCGGGCGGCATGCGCCGTCAATCCCACAACCATGCCCCCGACCAAAAACCGGTCGGGGGAAATTTTTTCAGACCAGCTGCGTTGTTTTGAAAAAGAGCCGTAGGGCTTTAGTAGCGCAGGCAGCGGCGCAGACGCTTTTCCGCACGCTGGATGGTGCGGCAAACGGTCGATTTGCAGACGCCGAACTCCCGCGCCAGCTCCGGCATGGTCTTTTTGTCCACATAGTATCCGAGCACGGCGCGCCGCTGCTTTTCTGTCAGCTCGTTTTCAATCACGCGATGCATGCGCGCCAGCTGCTCCTGCCGCGTCAGGCGCGGACCCTGATAGTCCTCATACCCGATAGCCTTCATTGCGGTCGTATCCCCTTTCATAGTAATGTGCGGTCAGCTCCGCCAGCTCGTTCATCTGCCGGAGCATCGGCGCCAGCGCTGCCATCCGCCGCTCCAGCCAGAACAGCTCCTGCGCGTCCTGCGTCATCTTTTTCTGCCGGCGCAGCTCGGAAATCCGGACGCGCAGAAGCTGCGCGCTGTGTTCATACTGCGCCGAAAGCTCCCGCAGCGTCATGCGCGCCACTGCGGCAGCATTGCCGTGCGCTGGCGGCTGAGAAAATACGACTTTGCGTACTCGCCCAGACACTCCGGGCAGACATAGCGGTCGTCCATCTCATAGTACAGCTGCCCAAGATAAATTTCCCCGCCGCAGCAGCCGCAGATGGCATAGGCGCTCTGCTGCTGCGGGTCGGCTTGCGTTTGCCGGGTGTTTGCCATGGTTTTGTTCCCTCCCACCGGTTCCTGCCGTTTTCGGCAGGATATGCCATTTATTTCCAAAAACAGCATACTACAGGTCTCTGGTGCTGTCAAGCAGAAATTTACATTTTTTGGGATTTTTTGACGCAATGCGGCGGATATGGAGGTTCTGCCGCGCCGTTATCTTGACGCGGCATATTGACGAATGGCATTCTTTCGGGTATGATGATGGCAGGCATCGCCGCTTTGCGGTGCCTGCGGCTGAAAAAGGTGTGTGCAGCCA
>CALERM010000028.1 GCA_937907715.1 uncultured Clostridia bacterium | reverse complement strand
CTAAGAAATGGGGTGCATAACTATGCCAAAGGGCATACCGAACAAACGGCATCCAGCAGAATTCAAGCAGCTGCTCTGCCGCCTGCGGCACTGCCTGCTCAATGTCGACGATATCCGAAAGCCAAGCGTCGCGGTAACCAGTTGGCTGCCTGCCATCTGTCCCATGTGGACCGGGAAAATCAGGGCAGCACCGCGCAATTCGGCAAGCTGATTCGGCGAGAGATTTTTCGTCAAGTCAAGGTTTGAAAAGTACAGGAATACTGTATGTATTTCGAACTTTTCAGACCGCAGAATTGGCGGAAAAGATCCGCCGAAGCGCAAAGACGCAATTGTGCGGTGTTGCCTCAGATTTCCCGCGCCGAAAAACAGCCCGAAGAGCATGCTCGCGACAACGACGTATTCCTGAACCGTCAGCTTCTGTTTCATGCCCTGCTCCTTTGAAGGCGAATGTATTGCGCCGCAAAGCGGACCGACTGCTAATATATTGTGTCTCAAAGGGAAATATAAGACCAGAAAATGGGACGTTTGATTTACGGAAGCATACTGCCCGGCAAGGTAATTGCACCGCTGACGCTTGTGGCGGGGTAGAGGGTGGAGACGACGCTCGGTGCGGCGCAGATGCAAAGCAGCACGCTCGCAACGAGCAGCAGAATCGGGAACAGATAACGCATAGCTTTTCCTCCTGAAAGGTTGTTCTGTCTGATAAGACGAGAGCGGAGGCAGAGACGTTGCAGCGATTGCAAATAAATTTCAAAAAAACGGCTGCCGCTCCGAATAAACGAAGCTGCAGCCGTATTTACAGTTACTCTGCATCCTCCGCCAGCATGCGCGCATGCGCGATTTTAAGCGTCCTGCGCAGGAAGATGGAGCTGAGGATAAACGAGAAGATTTCCGCAATCGGGAAGCAGAACCACACCATTTCCAGCTTTCCCGTCTGCGCCAGCAGCCACGCCGCCGGCAGCAGCACCACAAGCTGGCGGCACACGGAGTTGATGAGCGCATGCAGCGGATTGCCGATTGCCTGAAATACAGAGCCCGAGACGATGCAGAAGCCCGCGAACAGGAAGTGAATTGCGATAATCCGGAAGGCGGGAATGCCGATTTCGCGCATGCGGTCGGTGGCGTTGAAGAGCGTCAGAAGCGTTCCCGGAATCAGTTCGAAGAGCGCCAGACCAACAAGCATCAGGCAGATCGCTGCGGTGACGGAAAGGCGGATGGTTTTTTTGACGCGCTCGGGCTTTCTCGCACCGTAGTTATAGGAAATGATCGGCACCATACCGTTATTCAGACCGAACACCGGCATGAAGATAAAGCTCTGGAGCTTGAAGTAGACGCCGAAGACGGCGGCTGCTGTGGTAGAAAAGGCGATGAGAATCTGGTTGAGCCCGAAGTTCATCACCGAGCTGATGGACATCATGACAATTGAAGGAATGCCCACGCGGTAGATTTCCTTCACCGTGTCCCAATGGAAACGGATATGGCTCGGGCGGATGCGGACATCGGGATTATATTTGAGGTTCATCCAAAGCGCCAGGATTGCCGCGATAATCTGTCCGATGACCGTTGCAACCGCCGCACCGGCGACCTCCATGCGCGGAAAGCCGAGCCAGCCGAAGATCAGAATCGGGTCCAGAATGATGTTGATCACCGCGCCCGCGATCTGCGTGTACATGGCAAGCTTCGTCCGCCCCGTCGATTGCAGCAGCCGCTCAAAGCAGAACTGTGCAAAAATGCCGATTGACGCGCCGAGGCAGATGGAGGTGTAGCTTGTGCCGTATTCCACAATCTGCGAAACGTCCGTCTGCGCCAGGAAGAAGGGTCTCGAGAGCGTCAGTCCCAGCGCGCAGAAGACAGCGAAGTTGCAGAACAGCAGAAAGATTGATGTGTTTGCCGCGCGGTCGACCAGATCATGCCGTTTTGCGCCCAGCGCGCGCGATAACAGCGCGTTCGTACCGACCGCCGTACCGCTTCCAAAGGCAATCATCAGGTTCTGAAGCGGAAACGCAAGCGAGATGGCGCTCAGCGCATTCTCGTTGAGCTGCGAAACATAAATACTGTCAACGACATTGTAAAACGCCTGCACCAGCATCGAGACCATCATGGGGATCGCCATATTCGCCAGCAGCTTTCCGATGGGCATTGTACCCATTTTGTTTTCCGTTCGTACCTGTTCCATGGACCGTCTTTTCTTCCTTTCCATCCGTAAAACCGCACGTCTCAAACGCGCAGAAACGGCTCCCGTCCAAACAGGACGGGAGCCAAAATTTGCAATTCTCCCGTAAACAGTAAACAGTAAACAGCAAGCTATATGTTACAGGAAAACCGACAGGCTGTCAAGCGCGGATTTACAGCGAGATTTCCTCGGCGCAGGCGGCGGCATTTTTGCACAGCGCGCGGCATTTTTTCGTGAATGCCTGCACCTGCTCGGGGCAGCGCCCGATATAATTTGCCGGGTCCATGTGGGACCGGATTTCCGCTTCCGTCATGCCGAAGGCAGGCTCGGCGGCAAGCGCCGCGATGAGATCCCAGCGCTCGCCGTTTTTCATTTGCGCGGTCGCCTCCATGGAGGCTTTTCGGATGATCTCATGGACCTGCTGACGGTCTGCGCCATGCTTGACGGCAGCCATCAGAAGATTCTCTGTTGCGATAAACGGCAGGTATTCCGAAACAAACCGGGCAACGATTTTTTCGTTCACATGCAGTCCCTTCGTCACGTTCTGCATCAGCCGCAGAATGCCGTCGCAGGCGAGAAACGCCTCCGGAAGCGAAATGCGGCGGTTTGCCGAGTCGTCGAGCGTGCGCTCGAGCCACTGCGTCGACGCAGTCATCGGCGCATTCATCGCGTCTGCCATGATATACCGGGAGAGCGAGCAGATACGCTCGCAGCGCATGGGGTTGCGCTTGTAGGGCATGGCGGACGAGCCGACCTGGTTTTCTTCAAACGGCTCTTCGACCTGCCGGTCGTGCTGCAAAAGCCGGATGTCATTGGCAAACCGGCAGCAGCTCTGGGCAATGGACGACAGGACGTTCAGAATCCGGCTGTCCAGCTTCCGGGGATAGGTCTGCCCGCATACATCGTAGAGCCGGTCAAAGCCGAAGCTTGCGGCTAATTTCCGGTTCATTTCGTCAATCTTCGTGCTGTCGCCTTCAAAAAGGGACAGGAAGCTTGCTTCCGTGCCCGTCGTGCCGCGGCAGCCGAGGAAACGGATGGCGGAAAGAACGTCGCGCAGCTCTTCCAGGTCCAGCATCAGGTCCTGCAGCCACAGCGTCGCGCGCTTGCCGACCGTCACCAGCTGCGCGGGCTGATAGTGCGTGTAGCCGAGGCAGGGCAGGGCGGCATACCGGTCTGCGAAGTCGCACAGATTCTGCATCGCGGCTTCCAGCTGCCCCTCGAGATAGCGAAGTCCGTCGCGGTATAAAATGAGGTCCGCGTTGTCGGTCACATAGCAGCTCGTCGCGCCCAGATGGATGATGCCCTTTGCGCCCGGCGCGTCCACACCGAAGGCATAGATGTGCGCCATCACATCGTGACGGATTTCTCTTTCCTTTTTGGAAACGACATCGTAGTCAATCGGGCTGACGTGCGCCGCCAGCTCGTCGACCTGCGCCTGCGTGACCGGCAGCCCCAGCTCATGCTCCGCGCGCGCCAGCGCTACCCAGAGCTTTCTCCACGTCTCGAACCGGCTGTCCGGGGAAAACAGGTGCAGCATGTACTTCGAGGCGTAGCGCGAGGCAAGCGGGCTTTCATAGGTGGGTTTCATGCCAGTTTCTCCTTAGCGGTAGATGATCTCGTCGCGCTTGGCGCCGACGGAGACGTAGCTGATATGGCAGCCGATTTTCTTTTCGATATACTCGACATAGTTGCGCGCCTCGACGGGCAGATCTTCATATTTGCGGATGCCGGAAATGTCGCAGCTCCAGCCGGGCATGGAGGTCATGACGGGCTTTGCCTTGTCGATGACGGCGGTGAAGGGGAAATCATCGGTCTTTTCACCGTCGACCTCATACTGCTCGCAGATGGGAATCTCGGTCATATAGGAAAGAACGTCGAGCTTCGTGAGCGCAACCTCGGTCGCGCCCTGAATTTGGCAGCCGTAACGGGTAGCAACGATGTCGATGGGACCGACGCGGCGGGGACGACCCGTGGACGCGCCGTACTCTGCGCCGGCTTCGCGGAGCTTTTCCGCCTCCTCGCCGAACCACTCTGCCGTGAACGGACCTTCGCCGACGCAGGTGGAGTATGCCTTCACGATGCCGACTGTACGATCGACGTGGCTGCCCGGGATACCCGCGCCCACGCAGGCGTAACCGGCATTGGAGGAGGAAGACGACGTGTAGGGGAAGATACCGAAGTCAATATCGCGCAGCGCGCCGAGCTGCGCTTCAAACATGATGTTCTTGCCGGCAGCCTGCGCGTCATACAGATACTTTGTCGTGTTGCAGATATAGGGTGCAAGCTTTTCGCCAAACTCCCTGCACCAGGCGAGCATGTCAGAGAGCTTATAGGCTTCAGCGCCGTAGACGTTCTGAATCGTCAGGTTTTTCCATTCAAGGATGGAGGCAAGACGCTTTTCCAGATACTCGGGGTACAGCAGCTCTCCGACCATGATGGTCTTCTTCTGATACTTGTCCGAGTAGACCGGCGCGATGCCGCGCAGGGTCGAGCCGTACTTCTTGTCCTTGAGGCGAGCCTCTTCCAGACCGTCGAGCGCGCGGTGATAGGGGAAGACGATGGTTGCGCGGTCGGAAATCTTGAAGTTTTCCGGCGTGATGGGCACGCCTGCGTCCTTGAGCGCGGACATTTCCTTCCAGAGGTCCTCAATGTCGACGACGACGCCGTTGCCCAGCACGTTCACAACGCCGGGCAGGCAGATGCCGGACGGAATCAGATGCAGGGCAAACTTGCCGTATTCGTTTACGATGGTGTGGCCGGCATTGTTGCCGCCCTGATAGCGGCAGACGATGTCGTATTCTCTTGCGATCAGGTCGACCATACGGCCCTTGCCTTCGTCGCCCCAGTTGATACCCACAATTGCGCAGTTGCTCATGTTTGTCATTCTCCTTCGTGCGTTTCGTTTGTATTTTATCTTCGGCTATTATAGCACGCAAACGGCATAAGTAAATGATCTGTTTGATATGCTTGCCATTAAAACTGCTAATAGCAAACGCCGGAACCGAAAAAGACGGAAAAAAGCGCTTGACAATCGAAGCCTCTTGTGCTACTATACTGTAGCAGTCGCGAGACGGCAACAAATAATGCGCGAGTGGTGGAATTGGCAGACTCGCTAGATTCAGGTTCTAGTGTCCACTCCGGACGTGCGGGTTCAAGTCCCGCCTCGCGCACCAACTCCTCAGATTCTTCGGAATTTGAGGAGTTTTTCTTTTTCTATGCAACAGAAATGCGCAAACGCTCGACATGAAAGACATCAGCATGTTGATAAAACGCAAAAGGAGGGATGCGATATGGACGGCGATTTGCTGTGCTCCTTGCAAAAACAAAATGCAGACGCGCTGGAGCAGGCAATTGTGCAGTATGGAGCTTACGTTCTGACCGTCATACGAAATCGCAGCCGCGGCGTTCTGACGCCGGAGGATCATGAGGAAATCACGTCTGACGTCTTTCTGAGTCTGTGGCATGGTGCAAAGGACATTACATCCGGGCAGTTGAGACCCTGGCTGGGCGCGGTTGCCCGCAATAAAACAGTGGAGGCAATGCGCCGGAAGAAGGTCTTTGTTCCGCTGGAGGACGACACGCTCGTTTCGCTCGACCGTCTTTGGGAGCAAATGTATGAAAGCCAGCGCTGCGAGGCAATCCGGCAGGCACTTTCCTGTCTGACAGAAGAGGACCGCGAGATTTTCTATCGATTTTATGATCTGTCGCAGACAACCGGGCAAATTGCAGAACATCTGCATTTGAACGCCGCAACCGTCCGTTCGCGCCTGATGCGCGGGCGGCAGACCCTGCGAAAGCAGCTCAAAAAGGGAGGCATTATCTGTGAAGATGACGTGGGATGAACTGATGCGCTATGCGCCGGAACAAGAGTATTCGCTTACTCCGTTGGAGGACAGCGAAACAGAGCGGATTCTGAAAAGGACGATGGAAAAGCTGAACACCGCGGGCAAAGCACGCAAACCGCAGAAATCCGTTCGGAGGCTTCTGCTTGCGGCAGCTCTTGCCGCGCTGCTCTGTGTCAGCGGGTTTGCTGCGTATTCTCTCGGCTGGTTCGACCAGCTGTTCGGAACGTCCGCCGCTCTGGTCAAAGAAAGTGTTGTAAGCTACGATACAGCAACGCAAGTTGACATAACTTATCCAACCTACACCGAAGCCGAACAGGCGATGATTGCCGAGGGTACCATGCAGGTCCCGGATCAGGCGCAGATTGCCGAAACCGGCGTATCCGCGCAGACGGACGATTTTGTTTTCACGCTGGAATCCATGCTTGTCTCCAAAGATACGCTGTATGCCATCATGCGCATCGAGGCAAGAACTGACGACGCGGCGGCAGAGCTCGCTGCACTGCCGGATGCCAGCTTGGAAGAAAAAGAGTGCGGCGGGATGCTGCTTGTCCTTGCCAGCAACAATTCCGGCGAAGGACGCGAGCGCGAATGGAAAAACGGCAGCATGGGCATGGATATCATTGAGGTAGACGGAAACACGGCTTATGCACTTCTGATCAACCTCGGCGGAGAATTTGAACCCGGCGACCTGATTTTGTTCGACATGAGCTTTCACGGAGAGAATGTCTATCTCTTTGAAGTTCCCGCTCCGGAGCAGCTTCAGGAAGAGCTTGTCATCCCGCTGGACGAGTCTGTCTACGATGGGAAAACCTATCGTTGGGATACGGCAACCATTACGCCCATTTCCTTCCGGCTGGACGGCAGCGGGTATGGGCGCAGCGAGACAACGGTTATCCTGACTCTGAACGATGGGACAAGCTTTTCTCTGACTGATCCGGAAACCCCCTACGGCACGTATGGTTCTCTCGGTCATTCCGGCACGGGCGGAGGCGCAGAGGACAGCGAAAAAAAGTCCAGCTGGCTGTTTTCCCGGCTGGTTGATTTAGATGAGCTTTCTTCCGTCACAGTCGACGGCGTGACCTATTCGCTGAAATAATACAGACACCGCCCGCCGCGGTACGATTGGTAC
>CALERM010000027.1 GCA_937907715.1 uncultured Clostridia bacterium | reverse complement strand
CACAGCCGCCGTTCGTGATGAACACCAGATCGTTTTCCGTCAGATCGATGCCGTCTTCCCTGCCGTCGTGAATCATTTCGATGCGCGTGGCGACCTTGCGGTCCGACCGGCAGTCAAACAGAACGTTTGTCACCTGTGTATTGAAATGGAACTGCACGCCGTAGCCTTCGAGATATTTGACCATCGGCAGAATCATCGACTCATACTGATTGTACCTGGTAAAGCGCAGCGCCTTGAAATCGGGAAGACCGCCGATGTGGTGGATATAGCGCTGGATATAGAGCTTCATCTCGAGCGCGCTGTGCCAGTTTTCAAAGGCGAACATCGTGCGCCAGTAGAGCCAGAAGTTGGAGTTGAGGACTTCATCGTCGAAGAAGTCGGTGATGCGCTTGTCCTGCAGGTCCTCGTTCGGGGTGAAGAAGAGCTTCATGATCTCCATCGCGCCCTTGTCGGAGATGTCAAACTTGCCGTCGGTGTGCGCGTCCTGCCCACGGTTCACAGTCGCACGGCAAAGAGAATAGTTGGGGTCCTCCTTGTTGAGCCAGTAATACTCGTCGAGCACGCTCACACCCTCGGTCTCGATCGACGGAATCGAGTGGAACAGGTCCCACATGACCTCGAAATGATTGTCCATCTCGCGCCCGCCGCGCATGACGTAGCCGAGATTTTCATACTTATACCCGTCGCATGCGCCGCCGGCAAGCTTGCCCTTTTCCAGAATATGCACCCGCTCGCCCTTCATCTGCGCGTCACGCACCAGATAGCACGCGGCGCTCAAGGCGGCCAGACCGCTGCCGACGATATACGCGGATTTTTTGTCGATGCCCTCGGGCTTTTTGGGTCTTGCAAACGCTTCATAGTTGCCGCTGGAATAATACATAAGATAACCTCCGTTCAAAATCAAAGCCATTGCCGGAAACACGCCTGCGGCGTTTTCTCTGTCAGTCACGTATCGCCGCCGTTTCTATGTTTCCCTTTTGATGGTACGAGCATACTTCAGCTGCCAAAAAAGCGCCATGGGCAAAAAGCCCGCTGTGACGGATTTTCCATCACAGCGGGTACGGTTGCATGATTTTTGGTCATCGGGCAGGTCTTTGCCCAGAATTATTTTTTGAAGCTGTCCTTGAGCAGCACGCTCCGGTTGAAGACGAGATGGTCTGCCGAGCAGTCCTTCGAGTCCATGCAGAAATAGCCCACGCGCATGAACTGGTAGCAGGGCGCCGTGTGCGCCGCGCGGCTCTCGCCCTCTTCGTCGTACTTCTTCGCCTCGCCGACAAGTGCAGACTCGACCTTGCAGCCGGTAAGCACCGTCAGAGATTCCGGGTTCATGCACTCCAAAAAGTCCTTGTCCGCGCCGTCTGGCTGAGCATCCAGAAACAGGTTATCGTACAGCCGGACCTCCGCGTCCACGCACGTTTCGGCGTCGACCCAGTGAATCGTTGCGCCCTTGACCTTGCGTCCGTCGGCAGGATCGCCGCCGCGGGATTCCGGATCATACTCGGCATAGACCTCAACGACGTTCCCGTTTTCATCACGCTTGCAGCCCGTGCAGCGAATGAGGTATGCGCTCTTGAGGCGGCATTCAGGTCCTTCGGGGTAAAGGCGCTTGTATTTGGGAACCGGTTCCGGCAGGAAATCGTCCGCCTCAATCCACAGATTCCGCGAGAAGGTTACAGTATGCGTGCCCTGCTCGGGATGAACGGGATTGTTTTCGACCTCGAAGGTTTCCGTCTTTCCCTCGGGGTAGTTCGTGATGACGAGCTTCACCGGACGAAGAACCGCCATGGTGCGCTCGGCGGTATCGTTGAGGTCCTCGCGCAGGCAATGCTCCAGAAGCGCATATTCTACCGTGTTCGCAGACTTTGCAACGCCGATGCGCTCGCAGAAATCGCGGATGGAATGGCTCGTGTAGCCGCGGCGGCGCAGACCGCAGAGCGTCGGCATCCGCGGGTCGTCCCAGCCGGAAACGCGCCCGGTCTCGACCAGCAGGCGCAGCTTGCGCTTGGACATGACCGTGTGATCGATGCCGAGTCTGGCAAACTCGATCTGGCGCGGCTTGTGATAGGGAATGGTAATATTGCTGACCACCCAGTCGTAGAGCGGACGGTGCGCCTCGAATTCCAGCGAGCAAAGAGAATGCGTAATGCCCTCGAGTGCGTCCTGAATCGGGTGGGCAAAGTCGTACATCGGATAGATGCACCACTTGTCGCCCTGGCGGTGATGGTGCATATAGCGGATGCGGTAGATGACGGGGTCTCGCATGTTGAAGTTGCCGGAGGCAAGGTCAATCTTCGCGCGCAGCGTCTTCGAGCCCTCGGGGAACTCGCCGTTTTTCATGCGCTCAAAAAGATCGAGGTTCTCCTCGACCGAGCGGTCGCGGTACGGAGAAACTGCGGGCTTTCCGATGTCGCCGCGATACTCGCGGAACTGCTCCGCCGTTAAGTCGCAGACATATGCCAGCCCCTTCCTGATCAGCTCGACCGCATACTCATAATCCTTTTCAAAATAATCCGAGCCATAGAAGAACCGGTCTCCCCAGTCAAAGCCCAGCCAGTGGATGTCCTGCTGGATGGCATCGACATACTCGGCGTCCTCCTTGGTCGGGTTCGTGTCGTCCATGCGCAGGTTGCACAGACCGCCGAACTTTTCCGCCGTGCCGAAATCGATGGTCAGCGCCTTGCAGTGACCGATGTGCAGATATCCGTTCGGCTCCGGCGGGAAGCGCGTGTGGACCTTCAGTCCTGCAAACTGACCGCCGGGCGCGATGTCTTCTTCGATGAAGGCGTCGATGAAGTTTCTCGACTCCAATGGCTTTCTTTCTTCTTCCATGGTGATACATCCTCTCTGTGTGAATCCTGATTCTTTGTATTATATATGATTTTCCGCCGCAACGCAACGGGGAATTCTTCTGCCGCGGCAAATTCTGTTAAATGTATGAAATGACTGTAAAAAATGCAAATTGCCTCTTTTCAATTCCCCGAAGATATTATAGAATAGACGAAGCTACAAATAAGGAGAGGTATGGCATGAGCGAACCAAAATATCATCGGGTGCTGCTGAAAATCAGCGGCGAGGCACTGGCGGGCGACGCGCACCGCGGGCTGGACTTTGACGTGATCGGCGGCGTGTGCGACGTGGTCAAAAAGTGTGTTGAAGCCGGCGTGCAGATCGGCATCGTCGTCGGCGGCGGCAACTTCTGGCGCGGCGTGAAAGACGGCGGCGACCGTATGGAGCGCACCCGTGCCGACCACATGGGCATGCTTGCAACCTGCATCAACGCCCTCGCCGTTGCAGACTGCCTCGAGCAGCGCGGCGTTGAGGTCCGCGTGCAGACCGCCATCGCCATGAACCAGATCGCTGAGCCCTATATCCGCAGCAAGGCAATCCGCCATCTGGAGAAAAACCGCGTGGTGATCTTCGGCTGCGGCACCGGCAACCCGTTCTTCTCGACCGACACCGGCGCCGTGCTGCGCGCGGCAGAGATCAATGCAGACGCGATTCTGCTGGCGAAGAACATCGACGGCGTCTACTCGGCAGACCCTGCAAAGGACCCGACGGCAGTCAAGTACGACGAAATCTCTTATGACGAGGTGCTGGCTAAGCATCTGGCGGTCATGGACTCGACCGCGACATCCCTTTCCATGGACAACCACATTCCCGTGCAGGTCTTCGCGCTGAAGGACCCGGAAAACATTCTGCGCGTGGTCATGGGCGAAAAAATCGGAACGATTGTGAAGGAGGAACTTTGATATGGCAGATCTCAAGCAGTTTGAACGCAAGATGGAAAAGACCCTGGAGGTTCTCGCCTCCGATTTCGGCGCAGTCCGCGCAGGCAGAGCCAACGCGCAGGTTCTCGACCGGATTACGGTAGAATACTATGGAACGCCCACGCCCATCGGGCAGGTCGGCACAATTTCTTCGCCCGACCCCCGCACGCTCGTCATCCAGCCGTGGGACGGCTCGCTTCTGAAGACCATTGAAAAGGCAATCCAGGTCTCCGACCTCGGCATCAACCCGCAGAACGACGGCAGAGTCATCCGCCTGGTCTTCCCGCAGCTGACCGAGGAGCGCAGAAAAGAGCTGACCAAACAGGTCAAAAAGTACGGTGAGGACGCCAAGGTTGCCATCCGCAACGTCCGCCGCGACGCGGTCGACTTTGTCAAAAAGGCGCAGAAGAAGGGCGAGCTGACCGAAGACGACCAGAAAAAGGCGGAAAAGGACATCCAGGACCTGACCGACAAATACATCAAGAAGGTCGACGAAATGTGCGGCAAGAAGGACAAGGAACTGATGGAAATCTGACCGCGCACCCCGCGAGACTGATTGGAATGATCGACAAGAGCCGCCGCCCGGCGGCTTTTGTTTTGAAAGGGAACACTATGGCGACAACAAAACAAATGCAGAGCGCTTTAGACCCCGCGCGTATGCCGCGCCACATCGCCATCATCATGGACGGCAACGGGCGCTGGGCGCAGAAGCGCTCGCTTCCCCGCACAGCGGGACACAAGGTTGGCGCGGAGACCTTCCGCCGCATCGCAACCTGCTGCAAAAATCTCGGGCTGGACTACCTGACCGTCTACGCCTTTTCAACCGAAAACTGGAAACGCTCGGAAGACGAGATCTCGACGATCATGCGTCTTTTCGAGGCATATCTGCACGAGGCGATCGACACCATGGAGCGCGACAGAATCCGCCTGAAAATTCTCGGCGAGCAGTCGCGCATCAGCCCGGAGCTGAGGCGGCTCATTGCAAAGACCGACGAAATTTCCGCGCGCTACGACGGCTTTCAGGCAAACGTCTGCATCAACTACGGCGGGCGCGACGAAATTGTCCGCGCCGCGCGGCGTTTTGCCGAATTGTGCATGGAAGGAAGCTGCCGACCGGAGGAGCTGACCGAGGGTTTTTTCTCGGGGCTTCTCGACACGGCAGGCATCCCGGACCCGGAGCTGATCATCCGCCCCTCGGGCGAGATCCGCAC
This sequence comes from uncultured Clostridia bacterium, assembly GCA_937907715.1. Lineage (GTDB taxonomy): Bacteria > Bacillota > Clostridia > Oscillospirales > Oscillospiraceae > CAG-170. Next base: position 1,432 of record CALERM010000027.1, on the reverse strand, counting down.
GTCAAACTTCCTGCTGTGGCAGTCGGCATATGCCGAGTATTATTTTACCGACGTGCTTTGGCCCGATTTTGACGAGGCGGAGCTGACCCGGGCGATCTTGTCCTATCAGCAGCGCAGCCGCCGCTTTGGGGGTGTCAAATGAAACAGAGATTACTTGTCGCCGCCGTCGGCGTTCCGGCGCTGCTGGTGATTCTGCTGGCGCTGCCGCCGTTTGCCACGACGGTGCTCGTGTGCCTGATTGCCGGCATTGCGGCATATGAGCTGCTGCACACCGCGGCAAAGCAGCCGCGCCCCATCGTCTATGTCCTCACGATTGCCTGCGCGCTGGTGTGCGTAGGAAGCGTCGAGCTATCTGAGATCATTTTCCCCATCGCGGCGTTTCTGCTGCTGACGGCGCTGTGCCTGATTGCCGTTTTAACGCACGGAAAAGAAAACGCCATGCCGTTTTCGGACGTTGCCTTGTGCATGCTCGCGGGTGTCGTGTTTCCTGTCATGTACAGCTGCATCGCGTATCTGCGTCAGACCGGAAAGGTTCTGGTGCTGATGCCGTTTGTCATCGCCTTTGTGGGAGACTCTGCGTCCATGCTCGGCGGCATGGCGTTCGGCGGCAAAAAGCTCTCGCCCTACGTCTCTCCCAATAAGACTGTCTCGGGCTTTGTCTGCGGTCCTGTCGGCAGCGCACTCGGCATGGTGATTCTCGGGCTTATTGAAAAAGCCGTGTGGACCTTTGACATGCCGCTGTGGTACCTCGCTGTCATCGGTGTGGTTGCCAATCTCTTCGGGCAGCTCGGAGACCTCACGACGAGCCTGATCAAGCGTGAGGTCGGCGTGAAGGACTACAGTCATCTGTTTCTGACCCACGGCGGCATGCTCGACCGGTTCGACTCGACGCTTTTCATCGCCCCGGTCGTGTACGCCATGATGTTCCTTGCGGAGGCGATTGTATGAGCAGCTGCATTTCGATTCTGGGCTCCACCGGCTCCATCGGCAGACAGACGCTGGACGTCGTAGACAAATTAAATCTGCGCGTCGCCGCACTCACCGCAAACCGCGATGTCGACCGGCTCGAAGCGCAGTGCCGCAAATACCGCCCGCGCCTTGCGGCAATGATGGACGAGCGCGCATATCAGGAATTAAAGGTCCGTCTTTCGGATATGAATATAACAGTCGTGCTGGGGCTTGAGGGTCTTGTTACCGCGGCAAGCCTTCCCGAGGCAGACACCGTCGTCACGGCCGTGTCCGGTATGGTCGGGCTCAAGCCCACCCTCGCCGCCATCCGGGAGAAAAAGCGCATTGCCCTCGCCAACAAGGAGACCCTGGTCTGCGCGGGCGAGCTGGTCATGGAGCAGGCGAAAAAATACGGCGCGGAAATCATTCCCGTTGACTCCGAGCATTCGGCAATTTTCCAGTGTCTGATGGGAAACCACGACAA
>CALERM010000026.1 GCA_937907715.1 uncultured Clostridia bacterium | reverse complement strand
ACTCAGCGCTTCGAGAACTGGGGAGCACGTCTCGCAGCTTTGAGACCGTACTTCTTTCTTTCCTTCATTCTCGGGTCGCGGGTCAGGAAACCTGCAGCCTTGAGCGTGGCGCGGAGCTCGGGGTTGACGCCCAGCAGTGCGCGTGCGACACCGTGACGGATGGCGCCTGCCTGACCGGTCACACCGCCGCCTTCGACGGTGCAGACCAGGTCGACCTTGCCCAGAAGGTCCGTGGCAGCCAGAGGCTGACGGACAACCATCTTCAGGGTATCGAGACCGAAATAATCGTCGATGTCGCGACCGTTGATGGTGATGGCGCCGGTGCCGCCTTGATACAGGCGAACGCGGGCGACGGAAGACTTACGGCGACCGGTGCCGTACTGATACTGTCTCTTGCTCTCGTACATACTCTGTTACCTCCTGATTAGTCCAAAGTCCAGGCTTCGGGCTTCTGTGCGGCGTTGTTGTGCTCGGCGCCCTTGTAAAGCTTCAGGCGGGTAGCAGCGGCGCGGCCGATGGTGTTCTTGGGAAGCATGCCCTTGACGGCAAGCTCCATTGCGAACTCGGGGCGCTCGTTCATCAGCGTGCGGTACTTGACGTCCTTCAGGTTGCCAATCCAGCCGGTGTGATGATAGTAGTGCTTTTCGTCGAGCTTTCTGCCGGTGAGAATCGCCTTGTCGACGTTGACAATGATGACGAAATCGCCGCAGTCGACGTTCGGGGTGAAGTCAACCTTGTGCTTGCCGCGCAGAAGCTTGGCAGCGGTGACAGCCGTGCGGCCCAGGGGCTTGCCGGCTGCGTCGAGAACGTACCATTTTCTCTGGACGGTCTCTTTCTTAGCCATAGTGGTCATGTCTGTTTCCTCCGTTGGAAAGCGAATGCTTTCTATGATAAAAAATTTTGACAAAATCGTGAGGCGCGCATACAATATTCCCGAAGCGCGCCAGTATTTTATATCACACACAAAAAATTCTGTCAACCGCTTTTTTGAAAAAATAAACGCAGCACGCGGGAATCTTTCAAATACTCTGTTTTTCTCTCGAAAGCTCTTAAATGCTCGCAATGCAAAATACATCTGCGGAGGCTGTAAAGATGCAGAAAATGATGGGTCTGATGCGAAAATGCATCGACGATTACCATATGATTTCGCCCGGTGACAAAATTGCCGTCGGCGTTTCGGGCGGCAAGGACTCTCTGACGCTTCTGACCGTTCTTGCAGCGCTGAGAAGCTACTACCCGGCGCCGTTTGAGCTGACGGCGATTACCATCGACATGGGGCTCGGCGGCATGGATTTTACGCCGGTCGAGGCGCTGTGCCGGTCGCTGGACGTCGGCTTCTGTTGTAAAAGGACCGAGATCGGACCGATCATTTTTGACTACCGCAAGGAGAAAAATCCCTGCTCCATGTGCGCGAAAATGCGCCGCGGCGCGCTGAACGACACCATCCGGGAGCTGGGTTTCAACAAGGTCGCGCTGGGACACCATTTTGACGATGCGGTCGAGACCTTCCTCATGAGCCTTTTCTACGAGGGAAGAATCGGCTGCTTCGAGCCGGTCACATACTTAAGCCGCTCCGGCGTCACGCAGATCCGCCCCATGCTCTACATCGGAGAAAAGGCGATTGAGCATTTTGCGCAGGCGCAGCAGCTCCCGGTGGTCCACAATGTCTGCCCTGCGGACAAGCACACGAAGCGCCAGGAGGTCAAGGAGCTGATTGCATCGTTGCAGGCACAGTACCCCGACATCAAGACCCGGATTTTCGGCGCCATGCAGCGGTATCCGCTTTCGCAGTGGGAGGTCCAAAAATAGCGGAAAATGGGTTTTCTTTGCCTGCGCGGTATGCTATACTATTCACGGTGTATTCTTCCAACTGCCAACGCACCCGGACAGCGGGTCTTTTCGCGCTGCGTTAGCGTCATTCTTCCTTGAAATACGTCAGTATTCCTGTGAAAAAATGTCTTGCTCCGCGCAAAAATTCCTCGCCGCCGGGCACATCGCCAGTCGGAAGAATACACCCTAAGATAACTGTCGGGCGATCGGCGGAGAGAAAGAGACGGAGAAAAAGAGAACATGAAAAAGGGATGGATCATCGCGCTGTGTGTGCTTCTGGTACTTGGCGCGGGCGCGGGCTGCGGCTATTACCGGCTGCACGGCGCGGCGGTGGAGGCAGAACAGACGCAGCAGGCGCTTTATGAACAGTATCAGGCGATGCTGCAAAATGCGGAGCAGACGACGCTCACCGTGACCGAAAACGGGCAGACGACCGGTACGTATACGCTCTCACAGCTGGGGCTTCTGGAGCCGACGCAGCAGGCAATCACCGCAGGCTTCACCGCCGACGAGCGCATGGACCCCGCGGTTTTTGCGCAGAAGAGCATGACGGACAAGCTTCAGTGGCGCTCGCAGGCGCATACCCAGCCCGGACCGGTGCGTGTAGATACCGTGCGTTATACGGACGAGGCGGTGGTAAGTGATCTGGAAGCAGTCTCCCGCCATCCGGCGCAGGATGCCTATATGACCTTTGCGGATGAAAAATTCTGCGTGGTAGACGAGGTTCCCGGCAACGAGCTGCAGCTGGAGCCGGTCCGTGCGGCGCTGCGCGAGGCGGCTTCCGGCTTGACAGTGGACGCAGGCGGCGCGCAGAATGTGAGCTTTGAGCTGACGAGCGTGCCGGACTGCTATGCTGCGCCCGAGATCACGGCGGAAAACACAAGCTTTGATTTTGACGAGCTGCTGCGCGAAAAGGTCAAAGAGCTGAGCTATACGATTGATCTGAATCTCGAGGGGCAGTGCGAGCAGGAAAAGATCGTCACGCTCAAGGACGGGGAGCTGTCGGAGCTTTTGTCTGTAGACAAAGACGGCAGCGTCAAGGTTGATGAAAATAAGCTGGACGCGCTGCTTGCAGGCTGGAAGGCGATTGCGGATGTTTCCAACACGCCGTTCATTTTGGACACCTACGTCGACGGACCGAAGCCGATGGAATTCCTGAAGGTAGACTATCAGCTCGATACCGACGCGCTTTCGCAGGAGCTGCAAGAGGCGCTGCAGAAGCTTGAATCCAAGGAAATCCGCGCGCAGCTGCTGCTGTATAAAAACGGCGAGCCGTATGCGCCTTTGACCGATGTGTATGTCGAGGTCGACATCGACAATCAGAAGCTTACTGTCTACAAGTCCGGGGAGGTCGTAATTTCGACCGACGTCGTCACCGGCAACCTCAACGGCTTCCAGACGATCACGGGCTTGTATTACGCCTACAACAAGGATACCGACCAGTGGATGCAGGGCGAGGACTATCTGGTGTTCTCGAAATACTGGATTGGCATTGAGGGGGCGTATGGGCTGCACGATGCGTCGTGGCGGACGCACTTCGGCAAGGACTTCTACGTCAACGGCGGCAGCCACGGCTGCGTCAATATTCCGGTCGACGCGATGCCGGAAATTTTCGATACCGTCGAAGTCGGAGACGCGATCATCCTTTTCGGCAAGAACAAGTGGTTTGAGCCGGATCCCGAGACGACCAGAATCCTGCAATCCTGAGAAAATACAAGCGCCCCGGAAGCGTTGCTTCCGGGGCGCTTCAGCGTATCAAGAAACCTCATAGAGTTTCGCCCCGCAGGGCGAAATAAAATGAAAATCCATGTTATCCGGCGGCTTTGCCGACCGGAAACATACATAACGCCTCGCAAGTTTGGAATTTTGCGCTTCAGGCGCAAAATTATGCGCGCAGTCGAGGCGCAACCCCTTTTTCCGAAAAAGCGTTAGCTTTTTTGGAATTCTCAGGGGCGCAGCCTGCGCCAGTCCTTTCGGAGAAGCAGGAACGTAAGCAGCATATCGAGCGTGTATAAAAGCGCCTGCACGCTGCCGCCGAACAGGAGGCTTGTCACGGTCAACAGCACGCCCGCACCGAGCGCGACATAAAACGCCAGCCGGCGTTTGGAAACCAGGAGCCAGACAATGCCGGACAGCTTGACGGCAAACAGGACCGGTACCGCGACATAGAACGCATAATATGTGCCGATGCTCTCAAGCATGAGGTTCAGAACGTCGGTCAGATCTGAAAATTCCGGGAATGCGGCGAGCGCGTCGAGGAAGAAGTCCTGCGCGTGGTAGATCAGCAGCATGCACCCGAAGCCGAACAGCAGATACCCGGCAAAGACTGCGCACACGATCAGCCAGAAGCACAAAGCGCCTTTGAAGTGCGGCTTTCCCGCTGTGTCCAGCCAGACGCGCTCGCGTGGTCTGAGCTGCGCGGGCGCTTCATACGCGCCGGGGTAAGCGTCGGGCTGCGGCGGCTGGCAGGAATCCGGCTCGACGGGGACGGGCTTTCCGTAGCGCTTGACCAGCGCGCCGCAGTCCGGGCAGATCAGCACGTTGTCATCGACTTCCTTGCCGCAGTTATAACATTTCTGCATGAGGCATACTCCTTATTTCATATACTGGGTAATATCCTGAAATATCATACCTGTATTGTACCTGCGTTTGTGCGGAAAGTCAAATGCACGAACAAAGGCGTGTGGGAAGCGCACTTTTTGCAAGGTATCGAGCAGCTTTTCACATTTACATGGTGAGGAATTTCAGTATAATAGGGTACAACAAAACTGGGAAGGGGCGGATTTGATGCGGTTTACGAAAATGAACGGCGCGGGCAATGATTTTATTCTTGTGGAAAATCTGCACGGCGAGCTGTCGCAGCAGCAGCTGTCAAGGCTTGCGCGCACGCTCTGCGACCGGCGCATGTCCATCGGCGCGGATGGTCTGATGGCGATTGTTCCGGCAAAGGCAAACGCAGACTTCGGCATGCTGTTTTTCAACTGCGACGGCACGCTCGGCGAGATGTGCGGCAACGGCGCGCGCTGCATCTGCCGCTACGGCTATGAGACCGGTCTTGCAGGCGAAACGCAGACGGTTGAAACGACCGCCGGGCTTGTGACCGGCGCGCGCATCGATGCGAAAAACTACCGGATTCGTCTGCCGGACCCGGTGGGGCTTCAGTATCTGGCGCTGGATGTGGACGGAAAAAAGGTCGGCTGCATGTATCTGGAGCTGGGAAATCCCGGAATTCCGCATGCGGTGGTGCAGTACCCGGGTCTGCGGGAGGCGGATGAACGCGAGCTGTTTGAGTTCGGGCGCAGGCTGCGGTATCATCCGGCATTCCCGAAGGGCGCCAATGTCAATTTTCTCGAAAAGACCGGCGAGAACCGGTTTTATGAACGGACCTGGGAGCGGGGCGTGGAGGATTTCACCTACGCCTGCGGCACAGGGACGGGCGCGTCGGTCTACGCGCTGGCGGAAAACCGCTGCTGCGGCGATCATGTGGAGGTTGAAGTGAAGGGGGGGCTTCTCATCGTGGACATTGTCCGCGAGGGAAAGAAATGCAAAGACCTGCTGCTCACGGGACCTGCAAGCATGGTCTGTGCGGGCGAGGCTTTCGACGAGGCAATTTCGCAATAACCATGGATTTTGGTTCATGATAAAGAAAAGGAGATAGGTTTTATGAACAAGAAGTCTGTAGCGCAGAACTATACGTTCCTTGCCATCATGCTCGGCGCAATGATTCTCGGCGCGCTGTTCGGCTGGCTTGCCCCGTCGGCAGCGGCGGCAATCAAGCCGCTCGGCACGGTGTTTATCAACATGATGTTCTGCATCGTTGTGCCGCTGGTATTTGCGTCCATTTCCGGCGCGGTCGCCAATATGAAAAGCCGCAGGCGCGCGGGTAAGATCATGGGCACGACGGTTGCGACATTTGTGATTACCGGTGCAATTGCCGCTGTGATCATGTTCCTTCTCGTTCAGGTCTTCCCGCCGGTGCTGACACCGTGGACGGAGCTTGAGGCGGAGGAAATGGGCGAGTATGCGACAGTCAGCGATATGATCGTCAATTTCTTTACGGCATCTGATTTTGTGGGTCTTCTCAGCCGCCGCGCAATGCTGCCGCTGATCGTGTTCTCGATTCTCTTCGGCTTTGCCGTCAACCTCAGCGGCGGCAGCGAAACGCTGGTTGCAAAGTTCCTGGAGGACTTGACGAACGTCATGCTGAAGTTTGTCAAGATCGTGACCTACTACGCACCCATTGCCTTCTTTGCCATCTTCGCAGATCTCGTCGCAAGCTACGGTCCGCAGATCACAGAAGCCTACGGCAGAGCCCTGCTGCTGTATTATCCGCTGTGCTTTGTGTATATCTTCACGGCGTTCCCACTGTTTGCCTGGTTCG
>CALERM010000025.1 GCA_937907715.1 uncultured Clostridia bacterium | reverse complement strand
GATCCACATCTTGGACGGCGAGAACGTGTGGCACCACGTCACGATACCGGCGCAGCTGTCGTCGAAGTTTGCTTCCTTCATGACCTTCGTGATTTCGGCGCTGGACTTTGCCGTGACCTTATACTTGAGGGGATACGGAAGAACGGCGGACAGCTTCTGCGCCATTTCCTCTGCGCGGTTGGCGACGGTCGTCAAAACCTCTTCTCCGTAGAGCGTCTGCGAGCCGACGATAAACCAGAATTCATAGTGTTTCATGATTATACCTCCTTAAAATGCAGCAACAGCAGCTTTTTCGGCTTCCAGCGCCGCGCGATACTGCGCCAGATACCGGTCAAATCCAATCTCGTCTTCCTGATTCGGAACAAGCGTCGTGCACTCCACATCCGCGAAGACCTTCCGGGACAAATACTCTTCCAGTGCCTGCCCGTCTTCTTTTTGCAGCATGTACGCTGCCAGCAGCGCCATGCCGTATGGTCCGCCTTCTCCTGCCGACTGCATGCACGTGACCGGCGCGTGGCAGGCAGCCGCCATGTATTTCTGCCCGACGACGGGCGTTTTGAACAGTCCCCCATGTCCGGTAAGACTATCGATGGCGACATGCTCGCCCGCGAGAATGTCCATGCCGATCTTCAAAGTCGCCATTGTGGCGTAGAGCTGGGAGCGCAGGAAGTTGGCAAGCGTGAACCTGCTTTCCGGCTTGCGGACGACCATCGGTCTTCCTTCATCGAGATGCGTCACGCCCTCACCTGCAAGGTAATTGAACGTCAGGACGCCGGAGCAGTCTGTATCGCCCTCCAGGCTCTTTTCATAGAGCCTCGTGAACAGCTCACCGGTGGAGACCTCCGCGCCGAAGAGCTTTGCCGTCTCGCCGAGCAAGCTGACCCATGCGTTCATGTCGTTCGTGCAGTTGTTGCAGTGAACCATTGCAACCGGCGCGCCGCTCGGCGTTGTGACCATATCGATCTCGGGATAGACCTTCGACAGGGGCTTTTCCAGAACGACCATCGAGAAGATGGACGTGCCGGCAGAAACATTGCCCGTTCTGGGCGCGACGGCGTTCGTCGCCGCCATGCCGGTTCCCGCGTCTCCCTCGGGCGGGCAGAAAGGGATCCCCGCGGGCAGCAGGCCGCCGAGATAGTCGCTGCCCGCCTCCGTGAGCGCTCCTGCCGTCTCTCCGGCAGTAAGAACCCTGGGAAGCACCGCGCGGATGCTCCAGGAAAATCCATAGGGCTTGACCAGCGCGTCAAATTGATCGAGCATCGCTGCATCGTAATTGCGTACAAGACTGTCGATGGGGAACATGCCGGACGCTTCGCCGATGCCGACGGCGTTTTCGCCTGTGAGCAGGAACTGCACATAGCCTGCCAGTGTCGTGATGTGAGCAATGTCCCGCACGTGGTATTCCCCATTCAAAATTGCCTGATACAGGTGCGCGACCGACCAGCGCTGGGGAATGTTGAAGCCGAACGCCTCTGTAAGCGCTTCGGCAGCCTGCCCGGTCATGGTGTTCTGCCACGTGCGGAACGGCGTGAGCAGGTTCCAATTTTCATCAAAGGCAAGATAGCCGTGCATCATGCCGGACACGCCCATCGCGGAAATACTTCCCGGAAGCTTGCCGAGGCTTTTGATCGCCGCGCGAAGACCGGATTTTACTTCCTCCATGCGATATGTCCACACACCGTTTTCCAGACTGCTTTTCCAGGTCTCGTTGCCGGTTTTCACGATGGCATGCGTCTCATCGATCAGAACCGCCTTGATGCGCGTCGACCCAAGCTCGATGCCAAGAAAATACTGTTTCATATGCGCCACCTCAGGAATTTTTGTTTTTGCGCGAGAGAACCAGACTCTGGATCACAAGGAACAGGCAGATCATTGCCGCGACGGTAATGTTCGTCCACCACGCCTCGTCAAGCCCCAGCGAGGAGACAATGTTCTTGATCGTGCTCAGGGACAAGACGCCAAAGAGCGTACCGATGATGTTGCCGACGCCGCCCGTGAGCATCGTGCCGCCGATGATGGAAGAGGCGATCGCGTTCATCTCCGCGCCGCTTGCGTGAGACGGAGAGCCGGAGCCGACATGCAGGAAGTACACAAAGCCGCCAATGCCCGCGAGGATGCTGCAAAGCAGGTGCGCGAGGAACTTCGTGCGCCGGACGTTGATCGCCAGCATGTTGGCGCTGTAGCTGTTGCCGCCGACGGCGTAGACGCTTCTGCCGA
>CALERM010000024.1 GCA_937907715.1 uncultured Clostridia bacterium | reverse complement strand
AATCTGGTTGCGGCGGGGCTGGCAGACAAGTGCCAGCTGGAGCTTGCCTATGCCATCGGCGTGGCGCAGCCGGTTTCCGTACTGGTCGACAGCTACGGCACGGGTAAGGTGTCTGATGAGCGGCTCGGCGAGATTGTCAGAAGCTGCTTCGATCTGCGCCCGGCGGCGATTATCCGGGCGCTCGATCTGCGCCGCCCGATCTATCAGCAGGTCGCCGCCTACGGTCACTTCGGCAGACCTGAGCTGGATCTTCCGTGGGAGAAGACGGACCGCGTGCAGGAACTGCTTGCAAAAGCGTGAAATTTGGGGTATCATAACCTGTAGTCAACAGGAAAGGGAGCTTCCCAATGAAGAAAATTGAAATTATGGGCTGCGGCTACATCGGACTGCCGACGGCAATTATGTTTACGCTGGCGGGCTTCGAAGTCTGCGGGTTTGATGTGAAGCAGGCGGTCGTCGACCAGCTGAGCAGCGGAAAAATCCACATTGTCGAGCCGGGGCTTCAGGATGCGCTGACGCAGGCGCTTGCCACGGGTCGGCTGCATTTTACGACGAAGCCGGAGCCGGCGGATGTGTTTATCATCGCGGTGCAGACGCCTTATAAGGAAACCGAGGACCATAAGCGGGTGTCTGACATGCGCTTTGTCGAGTCGGCAGCGCGCGAGGTCGGTTCGGTTGCAAAGCCGGGGAATCTTTGTGTGCTGGAGTCGACGTCGCCGCCTTATTCCACGCGGCTGGTGGAGTCGATTGTCTCCGAGGTCAGCGGCATGGACAAATCTCAGTTTATGACCGCGCACTGCCCGGAGCGGATTATTCCCGGCAGAATGCTCATTGAGCTGCGCGAGAACGACCGGATTATCGGGTCCAATCGCCCGGAGGCGGCCGAGTACGCAAAGTCAATCTACGAGAAGGTTGTGACCAAGGGTACCATCCGACTGACGGACGACTTGACGGCGGAGATGTGCAAGCTGACGGAAAACACGTTCCGCGACATCAACATCGCCTATGCCAACGAGCTGAGCAAGGTCTGCGACCGGCTGGGGATTGATGTATTTAATCTGATCGAGCTGGCAAACTGCCACCCGAGAGTCAATGTGCATACGCCTGGCGTCGGTGTGGGCGGACACTGCATCGCGGTCGACCCGTGGTTCATCCATGAAAAATTTGAGGATATCACGCCGCTGATTTATGAGGCGCGGATGGTCAACGACGGAAAGCCGGAGTGGGTCGCCGAGCGCATCGGGCGCGACGTCAAGCCCGGGGCAAAGGTTGCGGTGCTCGGCATGAGCTTCAAGGCGAATATCGACGACACGCGCGAAAGCCCGTCGGTCCTGTTTGCCAATATCCTGAAGGAAAAGGGCTATGAGGTGATTGCCTGCGAGCCGTTTATCCGGGGCGATGTGGCAGGCTACAAGAACCATACGCTCGAAGAGGCAATGACTGCGTGCGACTATGCGGTCATTACGCTGATGCACACGCCGTTTGTGGAAAACAAGGCGCTGATTGCGACGAAGCCGTATTACGATTGCGTCGGTCTGATGCGCAGATAACGAACAGAAAGCGCCCGCCGCAAGAGGTCTCTTGCGGCGGGCGCTCAGACTGTCGAAAAACCTTTCAGAGTAACGATTACGGAAAGGAAGATCGTGTGAAAGATGATGCCCGCAGGCTAATCCAGCGCGCAACCGGCGCGAAGCGTCGGCACTTGGCGCGTTGGAAACCCATCAGGTCACACGCATAAGAGCCGCCTTCGGCGGGCGCTGCTATGGATTCAAAGAAGAATCGGCTGGATTTGTTCGCCCTGTAGGGCGAGGCAGACGGTGTCGGTGAGCTTGGTGAAGTCGGCAACCATGGAGCGGGGCTTTTTCTGGGGACTGTCCTGCCGGAAGGGAACGAAGTAATAGTGCTTGCGGTTCAGAAGCGCGCCGATGTTCGCGGCATTTGCGGCGAGCGCGTCGTTGGTGGAGACGGCGAGAATGATGGGCGCTTCGTTGCGAAGATGCGCCTTGGCGGCAAGCGTGACGGATGTGTCGGCAATGCCGTTTGCAAGCTTTGCAATCGTATTTCCGGTGCAGGGGGCGATGACGAGTGCGTCGAGAAGCGCCTTGGGACCGATTGGCTCGACCTCCGGGATTGTGTGCAGGATTTCGTGACCGCAGATTTTTTGCAGACGGGCGCGGAAGTCTTCTGCCGGACCGAAGCGGGAGTCGGTCTCAAAGCTTGCGCCGGACATGATGGGGATGATGTCCGGAAAGACGGTGTGAAGCTCCTCGAGCGCTTCGAGGACGGGCTGATAGGTGCAGAACGAGCCGCACATGGCAAAGCCGAGAACAGGCTGTTTCATAAGACCTCCTGACGGGAAAGATAGGGCGAATCGCACATGGCGCGCAAGAGAAGTGCTGCGGCGGTTTTCGGGGCGGTTTTGCCGGGAAGACCGGGGGCCGGGATGTAAAGCGCGGGCTTTGCGGCATCCGGAGCGATGCCGCCGGGACTGGAGGCGAGCTCGATATACGGGCAGTCCGGGCGGAGCGCGGCAAGCTGCGCGGAGGAAAAAACGGGCGCGGGAACGGTGTTGAAGACGGCATCGTACTGCGATAAACCGAGCCGGTAGACGCCGGTTTCGTCGGGGGTGCAGGAGAGCTGCTCGATGGTCGGGAAGTTTTTGGGGCTCCGGGATGTGAGCGCGACGCGGGCGCCCAGCGCGCGGAGTTTTCCGGCAAGGCTCTTTCCGATGCGTCCGAAGCCGGTGACGAGGACGTTGGCGTCCTGTAGGGTAATCGGCAATGCCTGGAGCGCCAGAAGAATCGCGCCTTCGGCGGTGACGGAGGCGTTGGAGAGTGCGAGCGCAGGATTTTGCAGCATATCATAGTATGGTGTGTTCGTTTTTTGCAGAAGCGAACGGAATGCGCCGAGTCCGCCGCCGAAGACGACGGTATCTGGGGTTAAGGCGCTCAGCAGCTGCGCGGGCGTGAGATCGGGAAGACCGGTGATTGCGCCGGAGGCGACGGCGGGCGTTGGCAGGCAGACAGCGTCCGCCTGAGAGGCAGCCTCCATCGCAGACGGCGCGTTGTCCGGCAGACCTGGTACGCCGAAGGTCCGGACGGAAAACTGCGCGCGGGACAAAAGCTCTGATAAGTAGCGCTGGCGTGCGTCGCCGCCGAGGACGGCAATTGTGTGAATCAAACGCATCCCTTCTTTCATGGTTCTCTCCATACAATATGCAAAGCCGCCGCCGTGCGCGACCGGTTCGGCAAAAGTGGGCAAAAAAAGACCCCGCTTAAGCGGGGAAGGTGGGAAATTGGTTTTTGTCTATGTAAGCGAGCAAAAGCCTCGCGGAGTTTCACGCCTGTGGGCGATGGGCGGCTTTATCCAAGAAACCACTGCGTCCAATAGCCGCCGTCTGCGACGTAGCCGACGCCGAGGGTGGTAAAGTTCTCTGAGAGGATGTTTGCGCGGTGCCCGGCGGAGTTCATCCATGCGGTCATGACTGCCTCGGGGGTCGAATAGCCCATGGCGATGTTTTCGCCTGCATAGTTGTAGGTGATGCCGAAGGACTTCATCATGTCGAACGGCGAGCCGTAGGTGGGGCTGGTGTGGCTGAAATAGCCGGTATCGTGCATGTCCTGCGATTTGACTGCGGCATAGCGGCTGAGCGTATCGTCAAGCCGAAGCGCGGAAAGACCGTTCGCTGCACGCTCGCGGTTGACAAGGGTCAGGACCTGTTGGGCGAAGCTTGATGTGCTGCCTGCATCCGGGGCGTCGGGCGTGGACGGGACGGTCGGTTCGCTTGGCACATCGGGTGTGGACGGGGCGTCCGGCGTTTCGGGCGTATCCGGGGTAACAGGCGTTTCCGGCGTGGACGGACACGGGAGCTTGATACAGGCGGATGGCGCGCAGGGAAGGCAGATGCTGCTGCCCGGACTGCAGAAGCTGCGGCTGCGTGCGCTGCACGGGACGGATGCTGCCTGCGCGGAAACAATCAGCGAGGCAGAAAGCGCCAGGGTTGAGACGAATGTGAAGATTTTTCTTTTCATTGGGTTTCCCTCCTTGTGTTTCTTTTTACGCCAGGCGATGGAAAATGGCAAGCTGTAAATGTTGGAAGGAAATTTGCGCGTTCGCCAAAATCCTTGTGTTTTCAACAGGTTTTATGGTATACTATAAGCATGCTAGAAATCCTTGCCAGAAGAGGTGGACAAAATGGAAGAACGCGGTTTCATCCGGGACATGCTGGATGTGAAGGTATTGATTCTGTTTGTGGCGGCAAAGGCAAAATATCCGCTGACGCTGCAGAAAATATATGAGCTGTGCTATCAGGACGACCGGCTGAGCTATTTTGATGTGAGCATCGCAGTGCCGCAGATGGTGGAAAGCGGGCATCTCGAGCAGCTGCCGGACGGAACATATGTGGTGACCAAAAAGGGCGCCGAGCAGGAAGAGATCACGCGAGACTCGATCGCGTTTCCGGTGATGCAGCGCGCGCTGGCGGCAGTGGAGCAGTTCAATGCCCAGACGCGACGCGGCGAGTTTGTCCGAAGCGAGCTTGTGGAGCAGGAGAACGGCACCTGCACGGTGCGGATGCTCCTCGACGACGACATCGGCAATCTCATGAAGCTGGAGCTGACCGCGCCGAGCAAGACCCAGGGACGAAGCCTGCAGCGCGCGTTTGAGCAGCAGGCAGAGGCAATCTACAACGGCATTATGAAGCAGCTGCTGCGCCAGCCGGAGTAAGCCATATGCGGCGGTATGAAAGAGCGGCGGGGACGCTGCGTGTCTGGCTGCGCGAGCGCGCGATGGGGACGGTGCAGCTTTCCCGGCAGACCGGCATCGACCCCGGAACCATCCGGCGAATTTTGTCCGGACAGCAGAGCGCCATCAGCACAAGAAACATGGTGGCGCTGGCAAAATTCTTCGGTGTGTCGCTGCGCGATCTGATGGACAAACTCTCGTAAAAGACTGTTTACAGAATATTCACCAGAAACGGCGCATACGGGATTGAAAAATTGTGCAAAATGTGGTATGCTGTAATCGCAGAGGAGAAAGAAGACTCAATCCTCTGGAAGAGGCAAAAACGAAAGGAGCGGCTTATATGAGATTTCAGTACACCGAGAAGAAAGTCAACCTCCCGGAGAATGTTCACAAGTATGCCGAAAAGAAGGTCATGAAGCTGGAGCGGTTCTTTGGCGACGATGCTGAGGCGCTGGTAACGTTCAGCGTCGACAAGGACCGGAATATCGCAGAGATTACTGTACATGCGTCGAATATGTACTTCCGCGCACGGGAAAGTACGTCTGATATGTTTGCGTCGATTGATGCGGCGGTCGCCACCATGGAGCGGCAGATCCGCAAGAATAAGACCAGACTTTCCCGCCGCCTGCGGCAGGACGCCTTCGTCCGTACCCCGGACGTCACCTCTTTTGCTCCCGAAGAGCCGGAGGAGGGCACGTTTGAGATCGTGCGCAAGAAGGAATTCAACATGAAGCCGATGACAAGAGAAGAAGCCATCCTGCAGATGAACCTGCTGGAGCATACGTTCTTTGCCTTCCGCGATGAAGACAACGACGGTGCGTTCGCAGTGGTCTACAAGAGAAAAGACGGCGGCTACGGCTTGATTGAAGATGCAGAGTAACATATAGATACGAAATCCGAGAGGACGCCTGTTAGGGCGTCCTCTTTTTTGTACACACAAGATGTGGATGGACGGCAAAACGCACAAATGGCAGCGCATGGTCTTTGTGGAAAAAGACGGCGAATTTTATGTTGACTTTTGTGGAGAAACTGGTATAATAACACCTGCGTTCAAGAGAGCGCCTGATTTTGAGAATCAATTTGAGAAAGTTCAAAAGAATTTGAAAAAAGTTCTTGACAGCCTCAAAACGATGTGATATAATCAGCAAGCTTTCTTCGGAAAGCATGTCACAACGTAATAGAGCGGTTCAAAAACCTTGAAAAAAGTTCTTGACAAGCCTGAAACGAAGTGATATACTAAATAAGCTCGCCAGAGAGTGAGCCACCGCGAGAATGCGGAGTGCACCTTGTAAATTAAACAACGAGAAACATGAACAAACACCT
>CALERM010000023.1 GCA_937907715.1 uncultured Clostridia bacterium | reverse complement strand
GCAGCGCAGGTACCAGTCGTGCGGCGGGGCAGGATCTTGCCGCGCTCGGACAGGTAACGGCGGAGCTTTGCAGTGTCTTTGAAATCGATGTGGGCAACCTTGTCGACGCAGAACGAGCAAACCTTCTTGCGCTTGCGAGGATGGACACGATCATTAGCCATTGCCATAATTTATCCTCCTATCTTGTCTTGTGGAAACATTCGTTGGGAAAAACCCGATCAGAACGGGAGCTCGGAATCGTCGTCTTCGAGCATGGAGAAGCCGGACGCACTGGGCGCGGGAGCCGCCGGAGCCTGATAGGCCGGAGCCTGCGGATACGACGGCGTCTGATCGAAACCACCTGCCGCTGCGCCGTCACGCTTGGAATCGCCGAAGTAGACATTGTCTGCCACGACCTCTGCCGAGCGGCGCTTGTTGCCTTCTTTATCGGTCCAGTTGCGGATCTGGAGCCGTCCCGACACCACGGCCATACGGCCCTTGGCGAAGTAGCGGCTGACAAATTCCGCGGTATTGCGCCATGCGACGATGTCGACAAAATCCGTTTCCTTCTCTGCACCCTGGGCCGCAAAATCGCGGTCAACGGCGAGCGTGAAGGACGCGACCGCGATGCCGCTGCCGGTGCGGCGCAGCTCGGGGTCACGGGTAAGACGGCCCATGAGAACGATATGGTTCAGCATGAAATTGCCTCCTTACTCTTCGACAGCGACGATGATCGAGCGCAGGATGCCGTCGGTGATCTTGAACACACGATCGAGCTCTGCGGGCATATCGGGCGTGACGTCACAGGTCATGTAGACGTAGTAGCCTTCGGTCAGATCGTTGATGGGATAGGCCAGACGTCTCTTGCCCCACTCGTCAACACTGGTGAGCGTGCCGTGGGTTTCCACGATGCCCTTGAATTTTTCCACGAGAGCCGCGATACCCTCTTCACCCTGCGCGGGATCGATGATATAGAGGATCTCATACTTTGCGGAAAGCTTTGCCATGATGTTGCACCTCCTTTTGGACTTATGGCCGCAGAATCCCTCTGCGGCAAGGATTGCCTGCATTACGCAAGCTGGACTATTATACCGGAGGTCCGGCGAAATGTCAACCGGAAATCCGGTATTTTTTCGGAAAAATCGAAAAAACCGCCGGAAACACGGTCCGGCGGTTTTGTAATCAATATTTGAAAATACTGCCGCCGACAAATTCGCGGACGATGGAATCCTTCGGCACATAGCTCGTGGTCAGCGGCGGAAGCTCCCGGACGACGTCCATGAGAATGTCCAGCCCGTGCGCGCGCATGAATTCCGGCGTCAGTTCGTCTGAGAACTTCGGAATCTCGCGCAGATACTTGGTCAGGATGCACGGCTCATAGTCGTGGAAGGTGTCGATGTGGATGGAAGCGTTCGGCTTGTTGGGGGCGATATACTGCACCTCGCCCTGGTCGACCGACTGCGCGCGCTCGATGGTCTCGCGCAGCGTTCTGCCGCGCGAGAGATAGTCGCGGATCATGCGCCGCGCCACACGCACCTGCTCGGGCTTGACAATGCGGTCGTCGGGGGTGATGATTCTCGTGCGCGGCGCGACATAGATGCCCGTTGCGCGCGAGCGCATGGGGTCAAACAGAAGCGGGTTTAGCATGTGGATGCCTTCTGCAATGATGATTGCCTCGCAGCTTCCCTCCATGGGGGTGTAGCCGCCGGTTTTGTTCGCCTTGAAATCGTACCACGGCACCTGCGCGGTTTCGCCGCGGCTGAGCCGGTCGACGGTGTCGAGCAGCAGCTCGCGGTTGACGCAGTAGGGAGACTCCCAGTCGGTTGCCTCCGGCGGACGCTGGTCCAGCGGCAGGAAGAAATTGTCCATGCTCAGCTGGCACACCTTCACGCCGAGGTTTTCCAGATACGCTTTCAGGCGCATGGCGGTCGTCGTCTTGCCGGAGCCGGAAGGACCCGTCAGGCAGACGAAGGGCTTTTTGGGCTGCGCCGAGAGGATCGACGCGCAGGCGGAGCTGATCTTATCGTGGAACACCTCTTCACAGCGCAGGACAAACTGGGTTTCATTCTGCATGGCGCGGATGATATCCGCCATGTCGATGACTCGCATAAAATCCTTCCTTTCTGATATCAGATCAGGCGGCAGCGCGCGCGCCGCGCCGCTTTTCATATTGCCGGTAAATGACCAGGAAGCAGGCGCTGTGCATGACGAGCGTCAGCACCCAGCTCATGGGATAGGACAGATACAGAACGCGCGGGGTGTGGAACATCTGGAACACGGTGTAGATCCAGATAATCCGGCTCAGACACGCGCCCACACCCGTGACGAACATCGGCAGCCACGATTTTCCGAGCCCGCGCACCATACCGCACATAACCTCCATCAGACCGCAGATATAGTAGTCGCAGGCAATGCAGTGCAGGCGGATCATACCGTCGCGGATGACGGTTTCATAGGTTGCGTCGGAGCTGGAAACATAGATGGAAAGCAGGCTCGTGCCGAAGAAATGGCAGATCAGACACAGCGGCACGCCGATCAGCAGCACCGTCACGGTGCATGCGCCCAGCACCTTTTTGATGCGGTCGATTCTGCCCGCGCCGAGGTTCTGGCTGGTGAAGGTGATGGCGGCGTGGAACACGGAGTTCATTGCCGTGTAGACGAAGCCCTCGATGCTGGCAGACGCCGTGCTTGCTGCGACGACGCTTGCGCCGAAGGAGTTGACCGAGCTTTGAATCAGCACGTTCGAGATGCTGAACAGCGTGCTTTGCAGTCCGGCGGGAAGTCCGATCTGAATCATGCGCAGGGACTCTTCCCGGTTCAGCCGGATGCTTTTCAGCTCCAGATGGCTCAGCCCCTCGCTTCTGCACAGGCAGCGCACGACGAGGAAAAGCGAAATATACTGCGAGATGACCGTTGCGGTTGCGACGCCGTCGACGCTCATGCCGCACACGAGCACGAAAAACAGGTTCAGGCAGGCGTTGATCACACCGGAGACCGTCAGAAACAGCATCGGGCGCTTCGTGTCTCCGAACGCGCGCAGAAGCGCCGCGCCGAAGTTATACATGATCGTGCCGGGAATGCCGATAAAATAGATGCGAAGATACAAGCTCGACAGCGGCAGCACGTCCTTGGGCGTGGACATCAGCTCCAGCATCGGCGTTGAGAGCGTCAGCCCCGCAAGCATCACGATCAGCCCCAGAAGCAGACTCAGGGCGAATGACGTGTGGACGCAGGCGCGTACACGCTCGTCTTCGCGGCAGCCGAGATAGCGCGCAACGAGAATATTGACGCCGACGGAGATGCCCATGAAGGCGTTGACGAGGAGGTTGATGAGCGCCGTCGTTGCGCCGACTGCGGCAAGCGCCGTCGCCCCGGCGAATTTTCCGACGACAATCACGTCCGCCGCGTTGAACAGCAGCTGCAGAACGCCCGTCGCCGCCAGCGGAAGAGAAAACCGAAGGACCTTCGGCAAAAGCGCACCTTCGGTCATATTGACCTGTTCAATGGAAGCTGCCATGGCAGGCTCCTCCTTATCATAATATCATAAGCCCTGCGCGGTGCTTCGGTTCGGAAGACAGCGCAAGCGGTATTATAGTCCGCGCCGGAGCAAAATGCAACATTTTCGTTGGAAAATGCAAAAATATTATGATAATTCCGCCGTGCTGAACAGATTCCAGGGAAAATCCGCGGGCGGCGGAGCGGAAAACGTAACAGGCTGCCCGCTCTGCGGATGCAGAAACGAGAGCTTGTAGGACCAGAGCGCAATCCGGCAGCCGTCGTCTTCGCCCGCGCCGTACTTCCGGTCGCCGAGCAGCGCGTGGCCGCGCGATGCAAACTGAACGCGGATCTGATGGGTCCTTCCGGTGTGCAGCCGGATTCTGACAAGAGAAACGTCCCGGTCTTCGCAATATGCCAGAACCTCATAGGATAAAAGCGCCCGCTTCACATCCTTGCCTGGCTCCTGCATGACGCGCGACTTGCGCAGCGACCGGTTATACCACAGAAGATCCTCCATTTGCCCATTGCTTTCCTCGAAGCGTCCATGGACTGCGGCGAGATATTCCTTTTCAAATGTATGCGCGCGCACCTGCTCAGACAGAATGGACGCCGCCGCCTGCGAGCGGGCAAAGACCATCAGCCCCGAAACCTGCGCGTCGAGCCGGTGGACCGAGCGCACGCAGGCGTGCTCGTCGGAAAGCTGCTTTCGCAGCAGGTCGATCATGCCGCCCTCGCCGTCTCCCGCCGAGACGACGCCCGCGGGCTTGATGCACACAAGGATGCGTGCATCCTCATATATCATATCCATGAAAAGCTCCTTTTCGGGGGATTGATTTCATTATATCAGAAGTTTTCCAAAAGTCCACGACCTTCCATGATCTTAAAAATTCTTAAAATCCGCAAAAATACCGGCGGCGTGTGATACAATGGGAAAAACGCAAACAGAACTTGGAGGGATTCCATGGACCAGAGCATCCGCATTCTCGTTGTCGACGACGAGCCGGATATCCGCCGCATCATCCGCATTCTGCTGGAGGGACGCGGCTATCATGTGACCGAGGCGCCGAACGGGCGGCTTGCCGTGCAGGCGGCGCAGCAGGACCTCGAGCTGGATCTGATCATTCTCGATATCATGATGCCCGAGCTTTCCGGCATTGAGGCAAGTAAGGAAATCCGCCGCATCAGCAGCGCGCCGATTCTGTTCCTCACGGCAAGAACGCAGGAGCAGGATAAGCTCGAAGCGTATCAGTCCGGCGGCGACGACTATCTGGCAAAGCCCTTTTCCCACGGGGAGCTTCTGATGAAGGTCGACTCGCTCATCCGCCGCTACCGCGTCTACAAGGGCAAGGTCGCGGGCAAGCAGCTCAAAAGCGACGTCGTGCTCGACGAGGAAAACCGGCGCATTCTGCGCGGCGGCGAGGCGCTGGAGCTGACGGAGACGGAGTTTTCGATTCTGCAGTTTCTGGCGGACCACCGCGGAAGCGTTGTGTCTGTCGCGCAGATCTACGAGGGCGTATGGCACGAAAAATACATGCCTGCATCCAACAACACCGTGATGGTACATATCGTGAACCTGCGCAAGAAGCTCGAGGACGACCCGGCAAATCCCCGTCTGATCCGGACCATCTGGGGGAAGGGGTATCAGATTGACTAACGGAAAAAAGCCGCGTCTTCGCACGCTGCACCGCAAGCTTCTCGCAACCATGCTCGCTGCGCTGCTCGCCGCCATCGGCATCTTTCTTCTGACCGACACCATCGGGCAGGCGCTCGTGGAGCGCGTATACATGAGCACAGAGGCGCAGAACCGGAGAAATCTTGCCACGGTTTCGTCCTTTCAGACCTACGCGCGGGAATTTGGTCTCTCCTCGCGCGACACCGAGATGATCTCCCGCTGGGCAATCTCGCAGGACGATACCTATATTTTATTGTATAAGGACCGCCGTCTGGCATTGGAAGCCGGATGGTGGGGCATCGACGAGGAAAACACCGGCACGGAAAGTCTGGACGATTTATATGACGTGGTTACTTACCCGGTATATCTCAGAGACGGCGTGTTTCAGGCGGTGGTCTACGATTTTTCCGAGGCAAAGCTCTATGACGCCGTACAGATCGGCGCGATTGCGCTCGCGTGCGTCATGTTTGCCATCTTCATGCTGATCTACAACCGGCGCATCACGCGCGCGATTGTGGAAATTTCCAAGGAGGTGAGACAGATCGGAGACGGAAATCTGCAATTGCAGCTCACGGCAAGCGGAGACGACGAGCTGGCAAGGCTGACCGAGAGCGTCGAGTCGATGCGAAAGTCGATTCTCAAAAAGACCTACGAGCAGCAGCAGGCGCTGGAAAAAAACCAGAGCCTGATCTCCGCCATGAGCCACGACATCCGAAACCCCCTGACCGCGCTGCTGGGTTATCTTGATCTGGCGCTGAGCGGACAGTACCGCTCGCCGGAGGAAATGAAAAGCTATCTGGAAGCCGCCTACAGCCGCGCGCTCCAGCTCAAAACGCTGACCGACGAGCTGTTCCGGTACTCTCTGGTCTTCGGCGCGCAGGAGCTTCCCATCCGGATGGAATCGTATGAAGCGTCGGCGCTGCTCGACCAGATGGTGGGAGAGGGGCTTGTCATGCTCGAGCAGAAGGGCTATACCATCCGCCGCGCGGTGCAGCCGGTTTCGTGCCGCATTCAGCTGGACGTCTCGTATTTCAAGCGGGTTCTCGATAATCTTGCCGACAACATCTGCAAATATGCAGACCCCCAAAAGCCGGTGACGCTGCTGGTTGCGCAGGGGGGCGGCGCGCTGACGCTGTGCGTGAAGAACGCCATTGCGAAAAACCCCGGGCAGGTGGAGAGCAACCGCATCGGGCTTCGCATCTGCGAGAAAATCATGCGCCAGATGGGAGGCACCTTTGAAAAAAGCCAGACGGAAGACACCTTTACCGTCACCCTGACCCTGCCCGCGCAGCCGCTTCCGGCAGAGGAAGAACAAACCTCTTAAAATTTTCTTAAAATTGCCCCGCAAGGCTTTCAACTTCTCCGGAAGCCTGCTATGATAGGATTGAACCGAAATTTGTACACAACCTGTGGAGAACGTTCTCCGCACCGGAAAGGAGCTATTATGAAAACGTATCGTGTGATTGCAGCGCTGCTGGCGCTTGTGATGCTGCTGGGCATGTTTGCCGGCTGCTCCAAAGACGGCAGTGAGACGACCGACCCTGCAAATCCCTCCAATAATCCCGGAACCAAAACCGAAACAAACGATGAAAAGGCGGCAAGCACCAGCAAGTACGCCTATGAGGCGGAATATCTTCCGATTCCCGACAACATCCAGTATGTAAATACCTCAACCATCTCGGGTGCAAGCCTCTACTTCACCGGCAACATCCTCGACGGCAAGCAGACCTACACCGACGAGAACGGCGAGGAAATCGAGTACGACAACTACCGCTCGGCGCTGTTCAAGCTGGACGTCGAGACCGGCGCGTGCACAGAGCTGACCGAATTCCAGCTGCCCGAGGTTCCCGAAGGCTGGCTGGGCAGCTCGGACCTCAGCAATCTCCAGGCAGCAGCCGACGGCACGCTCTGGGCAATCTACAGCAGCTATACCTACCGCTACAATCCGCCTGCAGATCTGGCGGCGGACGACAGCATGTACAACTACTATGAAGAGGGCGAAAACAAGACCGGGCTTCTGCATCTCGACGCAGACGGCAAAGAGCTTCAGCGCATCGAGTTCAGCCAGACCGACGAAGACGGCAATACCTTCTCTGTTTCGAGCTTCTTTGTTGATAACAGCGGCAACGTTTATCTCAGCGACTGGCAGAACGTGTACATCTACGACCAGGACGGCAACAAAAAAGCGACCGTCGATCTGGGCGAAAACGGCGGCGATCTGTGCGAGCTGAAAGCCGGCGTTGTGGGCGTATGCTATTACAAAAATGACGAAGCAAAGCCGGAAGAGAGCGGCCGTGTCTTCCAGCAGATTGACCCCGCCACCGGCAAGCTCACGGGCGACACCGTCAAGATTCCCGACGTCGCCTACAACTTCTTCCCCGGCGACGATGTATACGACATCTACTACGACTACAACGGCAACATCTACGGCTATAAATTCGACACCGATACCAAGGAGAAGGTCGTCGACTGGCTCGAGTGCGACATCAACTCCAACAACATCAATTCCTACTCCATCCTGCCCGATGGGCGCGTAATTGCCTTCGAAAGCACCTACGACGAGCAGGCACAGAAGAACACCATGCAGCTGATCGTCATGACGCGCGTCGACGCGGCAAGCGTCGTCAACAAGACGGTCCTGACCTTCGCGTGCATGTATTTGGATTGGAACATGCGTGACGCGATTGTCAAGTTCAACCGCGCCAGCAACACCCACCGCATCGTCGTGCGCGACTACTCCGAGTATAACACCGACGACGATTACACCGCCGGCATCCAGAAGCTCAACACCGAGATGCTCTCGGGTAAGCTGCCGGACATGATCGACATCGACACCTACAATATGCCCGTCGAGCAGTACGCGGCGAAGGGCTTCCTGACGGATCTCTACGAGCTGATTGACGCAGACGCTGATCTGAGCCGTGAAAGCTTCGTCCAGCCGGTCCTCAAGGCGCTCGAAAGTGCGGACGGCAAGCTCTATCAGCTGCCGAGCACGTTCGCCATCAGCACGGCAATCGCGCTCGACAAGGTCGCAGGCGACTACGACACGTGGAACCTTGCGGCAGTCAAGGACGCGATGACAAAGCTCCAGGACGGCGCGTCGGTCTTCGACGTGTACCGCACGAAGTCCGATATTCTCCAGACCTGCATCTCCCGCAACATCGACGCCTTTGTCGACTGGGAGAACGGCGGGGCGCACTTCGACTCGGACGAATTCAAGGCGCTTCTCGAGTTTGCCAACCAGTTCCCCGACACCTACGACTGGGAGAACGCAAGCGAAGAAGATCAGGATACTGCCCAGAACCGCATGAATTCCGGCAAGCAGCTCATGACCGACATGTACGTTTCGAGCTTTGAGGATATGCTCTATCAGCTGACCGGC
Source organism: uncultured Clostridia bacterium (assembly GCA_937907715.1). Taxonomy (GTDB): domain Bacteria; phylum Bacillota; class Clostridia; order Oscillospirales; family Oscillospiraceae; genus CAG-170. Next base: position 2,355 of record CALERM010000023.1, on the reverse strand, counting down.
TACAACGGCGGCGTGAAGTTTGTCGGCTATCCGTCCGAAGACGGCACGGCGAACCACGCCTTCCAGTTTGACGGCGCGATTGCCATTTCCTCGACCTGCGCGGACAAGACCGCGGCGTGGAACTTCATGAAGCAGTTCCTCACCGAGGACTATCAGTCCGGCTACAACGTCTGGAACTTCCCGATCAACCAGAAGGCGTTCGACCAGAAAATAAAAGACGCCATGACCGAGGAATACCAGACCGACGAAAACGGCAACGTCATGAAGGATGAAAACGGCAACCCCATCCGCATCCCGAAGATGACCTATTCCACCGCCAGCAACGTCGTGTCGTTCGCCGCAACCGCAGAAACAGCAACGTCTGTGGAGACGGCAGCGACCGGAACAGTCGTCATCGGCAGCTCGGCGGGCAGCTCGGTCGTCAATGACGACGGCTCGATCAGCATCTACGCCATGACGCAGGAGCAGGTGGACCAGATTCTCGATCTCATCAACGCCACGACCGCGGTCTACGGCTATGACGAGAGCATTCTGAACATCATCTCCGGCGAGGCAGCCGCATACTTTGCAGGCGAAAAGAGCCTTGACGACACGGCGAACATGATTCAGTCCAGAGTCAACCTCTACGTCGCCGAGCAGTCGTAATTTGTAAGAAACCCAATCCGGAAGGGCAGTATCATACTGTCCTTCCGGAGACGCGAATATTCAGATTTCGAAAGACAGAAAGGACCGAAGCGTGAAGCAGGCAAAAAAAATATGGAACGGCGTAAACGTGAAAATCCGGGACTTTCTGGCGTCCCTGTGCTTCTCGGGTCCGAGCTTTCTCGGCATGCTCATCTTCTTTGTCGCGCCGTTCTGCGTGGTCATCTATTATTCGTTCATCGCAGGCGCGCTGGACCACAGCTTTGTGGGACTCAAAAACTATATCAACGTCTGGAACAACGGCGCGTTTCAGATTGCGGTCAAAAATACGGCGGTCTTTTCGGGTCTTTCCGTTCCGCTGGCGGTGGTGCTGGCGGTGGCGCTGGCGCTGATGCTCGAGTGCCGGATTCCGTTCAAAAGCCAGTTCCGCACGTTCTTTTTAAGCCCCATGATGGTCCCCGTGGCGTCGATCATTCTGGTGTGGCAGGTGCTGTTCCACTCCAACGGTGTGATCAACGAGTTTCTGTCCGTCTTCGGCGTGAAGGCGATCGACTGGCTCAAATCCGACTACTGCATGGTGGTTGTGATTACGCTGTTTCTGTGGAAAAATCTCGGCTACAACATGATTCTATTCATGGCGGCGCTCAACAACATTCCGAAAGAATTGCTCGAGGTCGCGGAGGTCGAGGGCGCGTCGAAGGTCTATCAGTTCTTCCACATCAAGCTGCGTTATTTATCGCCGACGGTCCTGTTCGTCACGATTCTGTCCATCATCAATTCCTTCAAGGTCTTCCGCGAGATCTACTTACTGTCCGGCGACTATCCCTATGAGGGACTTTACATGCTGCAGCATTTCATGAACAACATGTACAACAAGAACCTCGATTACCAGCGCCTGTCCGCCTCGGCAATCATGCTGGCAATCGTGATTATCGCGCTCATTGCCCTTCTGTTCGCCATTGAAAACTACTTTGGAAAGGACGTGGAGGGATGAGACGGAAAAAGCGCTATTTCTCCCGCGGCATGCTCACCGTGCTTGCCGCCGTGTTTGCCTTTTTGTTTCTGATGCCGACGGTGCTGACGATCACGAACTCGTTCATGACGCAGAGCGAAATCACCGCCAACTACGGGCAGGTGTTTCAGAACGCGACCGACGGCAAGAGCTACATCAAAGACAAAATCAATCTGAAATTCATTCCGGACAAGGTCAGCTTCACGCAGTATTTTACCGTGCTGCTGAAAAGCCCGGACTTCCTCTATAAATTCTGGAACTCGGTGATTCTGGTCGCGCCGATTGTGCTGGCGCAGCTGGCAGTGGCGTCCATTGCCGCCTACGGCTTTACCAGGTGGCGCGGCAAAATCCGGGACACCATCTTCTTCGCCTACGTCATTCTGATGCTCATGCCCTATCAGGTGACGCTGGTGCCCAATTATCTGGTCTCCGATTATTTGGGGCTGCTCAACACCCGCTGGGCAATCATTCTGCCGGGCGCGTTTGCGCCGTTTTCGGTGTTTCTGCTCACCAAGTCCATGCGCCGGATTCCGGTCTCGCTGATTGAATCGGCGAAGCTGGACGGCGCAGGTGAGTGGCACATTTTCTGGGACATCTGCCTTCCCCAGTGCCGCAGCGCACTGTATTCCATCGCCATTCTGGTCTTCATCGACTACTGGAACATGGTCGAGCAGCCGCTGATTCTGCTGCCCGACGCCTCG
>CALERM010000022.1 GCA_937907715.1 uncultured Clostridia bacterium | reverse complement strand
GTTGTCGAGATAGATCGGATGCATCGCAATCCCTCCTCAGATAGCTCTGATTGTAGCACGCATTTATTGAAAGCGCAAATAGATCGAGCGGAATTTCAACTGATTCGGCAATCGCGAAGATTTATCAGAAAAACCGATCAATTCAAAACAGTTATCCGAAAAGCCAATTGGACTTTCCGCGGGGGATATCATAAAATGAATATGGTTGGACGATCCCGAACCGGATTCGGGTTTTTTCTTCCGCCGACGCTATTCTTGTGAAAGAGCAACGAAAAAGGAGAATTGGAATGACCCTCAAACACGAAAAACGCAACATGATGCTCGCCGGTCTCGTCATCGGCGTGATCGCCTCGCTGCTGGTGCTGTTCGGAAATCCGAAAAACATGGGCTTCTGCATCGCCTGCTTCCTGCGAGACACCGCCGGTGCGCTCGGGCTTCACTCGGCAGAGGCGGTTCAGTACATCCGTCCGGAGATCATCGGTCTGGTGTTCGGAAGCTTCCTGATGGCGCTGGCGAAAAAAGAATTTTCTCCGCGCGGCGGCAGCGCGCCCGTCACCCGCTTCGTCCTCGGCATGTTTGTCATGGTCGGAAGCCTGATGTTCCTGGGCTGCCCGCTGCGCATGATTCTCAGACTTGCGGGCGGCGACCTGAACGCGCTGCTGGGTTTCGCTGGTTTTGCCTGCGGTATCTTAATCGGCGTCTTCTTCCTCAATCAGGGATACTCCCTCAAAAGAAGCTACGCGCTCACGAAGGCAGAGGGCGGCGTGTTCCCCGTCCTGACGCTTGCGGTTCTGGCGCTTCTGCTGGCGGCGCCCGCGTTCATCCACTTCAGCGTTGAGGGTGCAGGTCCCGGCGCACTGCATGCGCCCATCCTCATCAGCCTGCTTGCAGGTCTCATTGTCGGCGCGCTGGCGCAGAGAACCCGTCTTTGCATGGTCGGCGGCATCCGCGACCTGGTCCTGTTCCGGGAAACGAAGTTAATTCTCGGCTTTGCGGCAATCTTAGTCGGCGCGCTTGTCTGCAACCTGATTCTCAGCGGTACCACCGGCACAAGCTACTTCCATCTTGGCTTTACCGACCAGCCCGTGGCGCACACGGACGGTCTGTGGAACTTCCTGGGCATGATGCTCACAGGCTTTGCCTGCGTGCTGCTCGGCGGCTGCCCGCTGCGCCAGCTGATTCTCTCCGGTGAAGGCAGCAGCGACAGCGCTGTGACCATCTTCGGTCTTCTCGCCGGCGCGGCATTCTGCCACAACTTCGGTCTTGCCTCCTCCGGCAAGGGTCCGACGGCAAACGGCAAGGTCGCGGTCATCATCGGTCTGGTCGCTGCGCTGGTGATTGCCAGCGCCAATACGTTCAGAAAGGAGCATGCGAAATGACAACTGTAGATGCAAGAGGCTATTCCTGCCCGGAGCCCGTGATCATGCTTCGCAAGGCAATGGCAAAGAAGGACGCGGAATATACGGTTCTGGTCGATAACGCCGCGTCGAAGGAAAACGTCACCCGTTACGCAGAACACGAGGGCTACAGCGTTACCGTCAGCGAAACTGGCGGCGAGTACACGCTGCGCATGAAGAAATAATATGACCTACATTGCCACGTTCTTTTCCCACTTCGGCGCGATCCGCTATAAAAAGCTCTGCGAGCAGGCGGGCTACGCGGCAAAAACCATGCCGGTACCACGCACGCTTTCCAGCTCCTGCGGAACCTGCGTGCGCTGCGAAGGCGGTTACGTCGCGCCCACCGGCGTGTGCGCGCAGGAGGTCGACCGGATTGCCGAGATCCGGGAAGACGGCTATGTGTTTGTCTATACCAGTGAGGAGGGTTGAGCATGGAAACGGATGTGAAGCTGACAAAGCTTGCCTCCTGCGCAGGCTGCGGGGCAAAGGTCGGCGCGGGAACGCTGGTCAAAATGCTCGAGGGCTTTCGCACGCACACGGACCCGCGGCTGATCGTCGGCTACGACAAAAGCGACGACGCGAGCGTCTATGTCGTCAGTGACGACACCGCCATTGTCCAGACGACGGACTTTTTCCCGCCGATTGTCGACGACCCGTTCCTGTATGGACAGATCGCCGCGACGAACGCGCTCAGCGACGTCTACGCCATGGGCGGCGCGCCGAAGCTGGCGCTCAATATCCTGTGTCTGGCAGACGCAATGGACGATGAAACCGTGCGCGAGATTCTGCGCGGCGGCTATGACAAGGCGTATGAGGCGGGCGCAATCATCACCGGCGGGCACACCATCCACGGCGCAGAGCCGATCTACGGTCTGGCGGTCACGGGCTTTGTGCATCCGAAACGGGTGCTGACCAATTCCGGTGCAAAGCCGGGCGACGTTCTGATTCTGACAAAGCCCCTCGGCGTCGGCATTCTCACGACGGCGGCAAAGGCAGATTTGGTGAAGCCCGAGACGATGAACGCCATTTACAGGCAGATGGCGACGCTCAACAAGACCGCGCGCGATATCATGCTGCGCTTCGACGTGCACAGCTGCACCGACGTCACGGGCTTTTCCCTCATGGGGCACAGCTTCGAGATGGCGCAGGGCAGCGGCGTGAGCCTGCACATTGACACGCGCAGCGTGCCGTTCCACCTGGAAGCGCTCGAGTTTGCCGACATGGGCTTCATCCCTGCCGGCGCTTACCGCAACCGGACCTACGTGCAGTCCGGCGTTCTGAAAAAATGCGAAATTTCCCGCGCGCTCGAAGACATTTTCTATGACCCGCAGACCAGCGGCGGTCTTCTGATCGCAGTCGCCGAGCAGGACGCGCGGGCTTGCCTGCGGGCGCTGCAAGCGGAAATTCCAAACGCGGCGCAGATCGGCTACGTGACAGAGCCGCACGAAAATGATCTGATTCTGGAATAACGGCAAAGCGCCCCGACCTGA